>NZ_JBZXYT010000004.1:0-182237 GCF_059391765.1 Brachybacterium sp. SYSU DS0246
ATGTCCAGGGGGACTGGACCTTCGGGGCAGACGTCTCCGTGATCGGTGACGCCGTGCTCGGTGAAGAGGGCGGCGAGGTGCCCGAGGGCGCCCGCGTCGGCTCCATCAGCAACGCCTGACCGCGGCGCGGGGTCCTGGCCGCTCAGCATCGGCCAGGACCCCGCGTGCCTGTCTCGTCGTGCCGCGGGTCAGCTCAGGTGCTGCCAGAGCGGACGTGGCATGACCGCGAGGGCGAGGCTGCGGGCGAAGCCGGCCTGGTCCAGGAGGTGCACTCCGGACTCGCTCTCGCGCGAATCGGTCACCAGACCGGTCTCGGGATCGCGGCGGTTCTCCCACAGTCGCTGTGCGTAGGCCTGGGTGATCGCGCGACCCTGGACCTCGCCACCGAGGATCGACTCGGCCATCAGCAGGTTCGAGAGCATGATGGCGGAGAACTGGATGGGCTGTGCATCGAGCTCGCCGCCCTCCTCGAAGGGCTGGAAGTGGGCGATGATCGCCTCCACCAGGCTCAGAGCGTTGTCCAGATGCTCCCGGTCGCCGGTGATCTGGTACGCCAGAGCCTCGGTGCCCAGCGGCACGCCCTGGTTGTACGCCCAGAAGGTGCGGTCGATCTCCCCGTCGGGCTTGATGTTGTCCCAGTACAGACCTTCGGGAGCCAGAAGGGTCGAGCGTCCCCAGTCCATCCAGCGCAGAGCGTCCTCGAGGGCCTGCTGTTCACCGGTGATCTGGTGGAGGCGCAGGGCGACCTTGGCGGAGGGGAAGGTGGAGACCGTGTTGCGATCCTGGTTCCAGTCACCCTGGGTCCATTCGATGCCACCGGGGGAGGCCAGGCTCGGGTCGGTGGACTCCCCGGAGCGGAACAGGTCCAGCAGCTGGCGGGCACGGTCGAGGTCGCCCTTCTCGCCGCTGCTGAGCAGATGCTGCTCGATCTCGATCAGCGCGATCCAGTCGTTGTCGTCGTAGAAGAAGTCGCCGTGGGCGCCCTGCTCCGAGTCCGTGGCCGCGGGGTACCCGGGCAGCCCGGTGGTCCCGCCCTGCGGGTACCAGTAGTGCTCCTGGGCGCGGATGAGGGAGGCGTCGGCCGCGTCGAGGTCCAGGTCGCCGGTATCGACCTTGGGGCCGCCCTTGGCGAACGCGGCGATCAGCTCGGTCGCGGCGGCGCGGGCCTGGGACAGTGGCCAGACATAGCTGAACTCCGGATCGCCCTCCTGGCGCGGGTACTGCTCCAGGAGCATGTCCGGATCGTTCTCGGCGGCGAAGTATGTCAGCAGGGCGTCGGTCGCCGCGACCGCCCGAGCGGCCGCCTCCTTCGGCGGCACCGGCCGGCCGTCCGGGGCCGGCTGCTCGGCCGGCACGGTCACTGCGGGCGGCGTCGGCGCCGCGAGGGCCGACGGGGCCGCGGCGAGGGCGGCGGTGCCCGTGACCGCGCCGGCGGCGAGCATGCCGCGTCGCGAGGGGCCGGAGCTGCCGGGAGTATGTCGGGCCGAGCGACGGTGTGCGGCGGAGAAACCCTGGTCAGTCATGGAGAAGCACCTCTGTGTGCGTTCGGGGGAGGGGGCCGATCCACGCTACAGCCTTCTGTGACGCAGCGCACCAGCTTCCCCGGGAACGTTCCTGAACGCCCGAGATGTCCGGTACCGGGTCCTGCGCCCGGCTCCCGCGGCTCAGCCGGTCGGGGCCGGACCGCGCGACCAGCCCGCACCACCGGTGAGGTCCAGCCGGTGGGGCAGTGGGTTGCCGTAGCGATGATCGGTGGCGCTGATGGCCTGTTCGCGCAGGAACGAGAGCAGCTCGACCCGGCCGCTGGCGACGACCGCTCCGGTGAACAGGGCGATCTCGGTGTGTGCGGCCATCGCGGTGCGGAGCGCCTCGTCGGCGTGCCCGATGAGACGGATGCGCGGCTGCGGGACCGCGGGGATCCGCTCCGCGAAGGCGCCGGAGTCCTCGAGCCGAACCCGGGACTCCGCGACGCCGGCCGCCAGGGCCACCTGCACCAGTTCCGGATCCGCGACGGACACCTCGATCTCGGCGCCGACGGTCGCGGCGGCGTGCAGCACCCGCTGCAGGTCGACGGGACGGGTGCCCGCGGCGGCCCGCACCAGTGTGGGGATCGGCAGGTGGCGCAGCACATTGATCTCGCCGTGCAGATCCTGCACGTCGCGCGGGGCGAACGTGCCGGCCCAGTACTGGCGATCCGAGTGGCGTGCATCCTCCAGCCATGCCGCCTCGTCGCGGGCCGCGACGTCCTCGGGATCGGAGGCGTCCATGAGATGGACGAGGTAGTTGGGGCCGCCGGCCTTCGCGGTCTGCCCGATCGAGGAACGCTTCCAGCCGCCGAACGGCTGACGCTGGACGACGGCTCCGGTGATACCCCGGTTCACGTACAGGTTGCCCGCCTCGACATGCTGGCTCCACCAGGCGATCTCGTCGGGGTCCAGCGACTGGAGCCCCGCGGTGAGGCCGAAGTCGGTGCCGTTCTGGAGACGCACCGCGTCCTCGAGGGTGTCGGCATGCATGACACCGAGGATCGGTCCGAAGTACTCGGTGAGATGGAAGGCGGAGCCCTCCTCGACGCCGGTGCGGACACCCGGGGTGAACAGACGCCCCTCGTCGTCGAGCTGACGTGGCCTGGCGAGCCAGGTCTCCCCGTCCCCGAGCTCGGTCAGCCCGGAGGCGAGCTTCTCGCCGGGCTGCTCGATGACGGGCCCCATCTGCACGGTGCCGTCGTTCGGCTCGCCGACGTGCAGGCTCAGCACCGCGTCGGCGAGCTGGGCGGAGAACCTGCGCGAGTGGGAGACGGAGCCGACGGCGATCACCAGTGAGGCGGCCGAGCACTTCTGCCCGGCGTGACCGAAGGCGCTGGCGGCGACGTCGCGGGCCGCGAGGTCGAGGTCGGCATGCGGGGTCACCACGATCGCGTTCTTCCCGCTGGTCTCGGCGAGGATCCGCAGCCCGGGCCGCCACGAGGCGAACATCGCGGCCGTGTCGGCGGCGCCGGTCAGGATGAGCTGGGAGATCCGGGGATCGGTGACCAGCGCCCGGCCCACCTCGTTCTCGGGCACGTCGACGAGGGTGAACACGCCCTCGGGGACACCGGCCTCGAGCAGGAGCCGGCCGATGAGTGCTCCGCAGCGGCGTGCCTGCGGAGCGGGCTTCATGATCACGGCGCTGCCGGTGACCAGCGCCGCCAGTGTGCCGCCGGTGGGGATCGCGACCGGGAAGTTCCAGGGCGGCGTGACCAGAGTCAGTGCACGCGGTGAGAAGCGCACGTCACTCAGGGCGTCCAGTCGCTCGGCCTGCTCCGCGTAGTACAGGGCGAAGTCGATGGCCTCGCTGACCTCGGGGTCGCCCTGATCGAGCGTCTTGCCGGTCTCCGAGGCCATCACCTCGAGCAGCTCCGCGCGGTGAGCGGCAAGGGTGCCCGCGACGCGACGGAGCACCATCGCACGCTTCTCGACACCGAGCGCCGCCCACCCCTGCTGGGCGTCCAGGGCGCGGCCGATGACCTCGCCGACTCCCTCGACGCTCTCCACGCGCGCCGCGCGCACCTCGTCCTCACCGAGCGTGGAGGCGCGTACGCGATGAGTGATCCGCTCGGCCCACGCCTGATTGGGCGCGGTGGACATGTCGGTGTCCGGGGTGTTGCGGAAAGCCCCGGGGACCGCGGGCAGTGCCGGGGACCCGAGCTGGGCCGGACCGGCGTCGCTCTCGGCGCCCCGGTCCTGGTCGCGATTAGTGGGCACGGACGTCGTCCGCAGAGCCCGGTCCAGGGCGCGCGCGAAGCGCAGCTCCTCGCGGTCGAACAGCTCCGGTGAGGTGTCGAGCTCGAAGGCGGCCGAGAGGAAGTTCTCCGAGGAGGCGTTCTCCTCGAGCCGACGCACCAGGTAGGAGACGGCCACATCGAAGTGACGGGGGTGGACCACGGGCACGTACAGCCGCATGGTGCCGGTCGCCTCACGCACGACGGCCTGCTGGCCCGGTGCCATGCCGGCGAGCATCTCGAACTCGACGCCGCTGCCGGGACCGGCCGGGATGCCCCGTTCGCGCATCAGCAGGTGGGCGAAGGCCACATCGAAGAGGTTGTGGCCGGCCACGCCCAGGTTCACGGCCTCCAGCCGCTGCGGGTCCAGCGCCTCCATCAGCATCCGCTTGTACTGGGCGTCGGTCTCCTCCTTGGTCAGCAGCGGAGCCTGCGTCCACCCGTGGATCGAGGCGTCCACCTTCTCCAGCGCCAGGTTCGCACCCTTGACCAGCCGCACCTTGACGGGCGCGCCGCCGGCCGCGACGCGGCGCTCGGCGAAGGCGCGCACACGGGCCATCGCGCTGGGAGCATCGGGCAGGTACGCCTGCAGCACGATGCCGGCGCGCAGATGCGCCAGCTCGGGACGGTCCAGGAGCTTCTCGAAGACCTGAAGCGTCAGCTCCAGGTCGTGGTACTCCTCCATGTCCATGTTGATGAAGGTCGGCTCGTCCTCGTGGGCGGCGTCCAAGTACAGCGGCAGCAGCGTCTCCACGATGTGGTCGACGGTCTGGGAGGCGGCCCACAGGGGCAGGTGGTCCACGATCGAGGAGACCTTGATGGACACGTAGCCGACGTCGTCTCGAGCGACGAGCTCGCGCACACCCTCGAGCCGGCGCGCCGCTTCCTGCGCCCCGAGCACGGCCTCGCCGAGCAGGTTGATGTTCAGCTTCGTCCCGTCGGCCGTGAGACGGGCGATCGAGCGGGACAGCGGGCCGCTGCGGGCGTCGAGGATCAGGTGGGAGACCATCGCGCGCATCGCGGCCCGCGCGGTCGGCACCACGACCGACGGTGCCACCCGCGAGCCGGTACCTCCCAGGGCCACGACGCGACGCAATGCCGGCGGCAGGAACGCCGGTGGATCCTGGGCCAGACGGCGCAGCTCGACCGCGGCGGCGCGAGGGTCCTCGGTGCGGATCACGCGATCCACGAACGACAGCGTGAAGTCCAGGCCCTGCGGGTCGCGCAGCAGGTCGGACAGCAGCCTGGCGGGGCCCGGGACGGGGCGCTCGCGAGCCGCCTCGAGCCAGGTGCGGACCTGAGCGGCGACGTCCTCGATGGTCAGCGTGGTGGAGCGGCGCTCGGAGCGCGGGGCGTGCGGCGGGGATGACGGGGACAACGTGGTCCTCTCCTCTGTCACCGTGCCAGGAACGGTGGACGTGGGGACGGTGAGATCTCGGCAGAGGGCGCCATCGCCCTCGGACACGATCGTAGGGCTTCCATGTGGGGCGTGCGCACGCGCAGGGGGCCGGCGCGGTGGAGGTCCTGTGACCAGGATGGGACGGATCGGGGACGGGGCAGCGCGCGCTGAACCGCTCGGTCAAGGCATGGCGAGCCCCTGGGTCGCCTGTGACACCATGCGGAGCACAACCCCGAGGATCCCTGGAGGCAGTGATGAAGAAGTTCATTTTCCTGGCCGGACTCGCGATCGGGTTCGTGGTGGGCTCCCGCGCGGGGCGCGGCCCCTACGAGTCCCTAGAGCGCACCGCGCGGCAGGTCGCGGAGGATCCGGAAGTCCAGCGCCGGACCGCGCAGGCCAAGGAGACCGCGGAGCGGGTCGCCCATGACACCGCCGAGACGGTCAAGAGCAAGGCCCCCGAGGTCGCCGAGAACGTGAAGGGCAAGGCCCAGGAGACGGCGTCGGCGACGAAGGAGAAGGCGGAGGGGACCGCCACCTCGGCGAAGCAGCGCCTGGGCAAGGACTCCGGCTCCCACGCCGCGGACGCCACGGACGCCTCCTCGACGGGCTCGGCGTCCGGTGAGGAGCCCGCGGACGTCGGCGGAGACGGCGAGGTCGGCGAAGGCCGCCCGCTCAGCTCCTGAGTCCGTCCCGGACGACCCGGTCCGCTGCCCGGCACGCCCGGGCGGCGGACCGTTCTCCGGTGCGCCGCGGTCAGTGCGGCCCCGGCGTCAGCCGCCGAGCACGGAGACGCCCGCAGTCTGTTGCTCCTGCATGAAGCACGGCCCGCACAACGACACATAGGTCACCGAGCCGGTCGCGAGATCATCGATCGCCACCTGGTCACCTTCGAAGACGTGCCGGCCATCGACCACACGGCAGTTGAACTCGGCCTGTGAGCCGCAGCGGCACATGGTCGGCAGCTTCTCGACGTTGTCCGCGAGCTCGAACAGGCGCGCCGCGCCGGGGAACATGTGGGTGCGGAAGTCGGTGCGCAGGCCGTAGCAGATCACCGAGATGCCGTCCTGCTTGGCGATGCGGAACAGGTGATCGATCTGGACCGGGTCGAGGAACTGCCCCTCATCGACCAGCACGCAGTGCAGCGGCCGCAGTCCCCGCTGATCGGCCACGGCGTGCACACGCTCGCGCAGATCCTGCCCGGGATGCGCCAGCACGTCCACCCGACGCTGGGCGCCGCCTCGGGCCACCACCCAGTCCTCGCCCTTGGTGTCGAGGACCGGCTTGACGGTGATCGTGGCCAGACCGCGCTCGTCGTAGTTGTAGGCGGTCTTGATGAGAGTGTCGGACTTGCCGGAGTTCATCGCTCCGTACTTGAAGTGCAGCTTGGCCATGCGAGAGAGCTCCGAGGTGAGGGCGGGGACAGTGACCGGCGAGGGGCGGGCCGGCGCGGCGGGCGGAGCCGTCAGAGTACGGGCGCGATGCCCTCTGCCGCGACCGGCGCCGGATCGGGCATCTCTGCTCAGAAGGCGCGGATGACGCTGCTCAGAAGGCGTCCATGACGCTCGGGCGCGGCCCGGCCAGGAGAGCGTCGAGGAACCGCTCCGCGGGCGCATCGGCGCTGAGACACAGTCCCAGCCGCCGGGCGTCGGCCACGGTGCGGCCGCCCACGAGCAGCAGCGAGGCGGCATGGATGTCCAGCCGCACCTCACCCAGCACCTCGGAATCCGAGGGCGCGGCGGTCGCTCCCGCAGAGTCGGTCGATCCCGCAGAGACGGCCGTGATGTTCCCGTCGGCCGCCGAGACGATCCAGCTCCCCGCAGACCGGCAGGTCCCCGCCGGGACCGTGTCGTCCTCGACCGTGAGGCGCACCGCGCCGCCCAGACCCGCCGGGGCGCGTCGGGACTCGAGAGTCGCTGCGGTGTCGATCACCCGCATCATCACCAGCGGCAGCACTCCGGGGTCGGGGCGCAGGCGTCCGCCCGGCAGGGCATCGAGCACCGGGTCCTCGGTGCGCACCCGCAGCCGCGCCAGCTCGGTCACCGTCGACCACGAACCCAGAGAGCGCAGCAGCGCGATGCGGTCCCCGCGAGTACGGCCGAAGATCTCGTGGACGTCGAGACCGACCCCGTCGTGCTCGCCGCCCCTGCGGGTCCAGGAGATGTAGCCGTGGTCGGTGCCCTCGGCGTCCTCGAGCAGCAGCGCGGACCAGCCATCGCCGGGCAGGGTCTCGGGGAACAGCGGCGGCTCCCGCAGCAGCATCGCGTTGTCCCCGGCGCTGAGCTCGCGGTACACGGCGCGCAGACGCGGCATGGTCTCCTCGGTCACGGGCACCAGCCGCCGATCGGGGACGGCAGGCAGCCTCTGGAGGTCCACCAGCGGCACGATCAGCTTCTGCATGGAGGCGACCACCTGGTAGCCGAACCGGCGGTAGATCGAGGGGTTCGAGGGGTACAGCATCGACAGCGCCATCCCCTCCCCGGCGCATCGGGCGATGACCCCGGTCAGCAGCTCCCGGAAGACACCGCCGCCGCGGTGGGCCGGGTGGACCGCGAGGCCGCCGATCCCCCCGCAACGGGCGACGCCCCCGCCCAGCGTGATGCGGTCGTGGCGGATGCGGGCGCCGGCGGCCAGCACGCCCTGGACTCCGCCCGGCAGCTCCTCGGAGTCGATGCCGACCGCCGTCTCGCCGGGATCGAACGGCTGCGGTTCGATGTCGGTGAACCGGCCCGAGAAGGCTCCGGCGGTCATGGTCCGATAGGCGACGTAGTCGTCGGCCGTGAGATCTCGAAGGCGCATGGCGACGAGTCTAGGCGGGGCCTGTTGCATACTGTCTGCGGCCGCCGGCCGCCGACCGTTGAGGAGCAACCGTGAGCCCACGCCGTGATCGCCGCGCGAGGAGCGCGCCGCGCAATGGCGCACGCAAACCGTATACGCGGCCCAATCGCGCCGGGCAGGCGAGTCGGGACGCTCTGTACAAGCGGCTGTCCGCCGGCGACCCTCGCAGCGAGCAGGACCCCCAGCGTCGGATCCCGGTGGGGCTGTCGACCTCGTCCGTGTTCCCGGCCGGGGTCGAGGAGTGCTTCCGGCTGGCCGCCGATATCGGGTACGACGGCATCGAGGTGATGGTCTCCTACCCCAAGGACAGTCAGGATCCCGACCTCCTGCGGGAGTACTCCGAGCGCTACGGCCTGCCGATCCTGTCCCTGCACGCACCCACCCTGTTCTTCCTGCAGGGCCTGTGGGGCCGCGACGCCTGGGTCAAGGTCGAGCGCACCGTCCAGATCGCGCAGGAGCTGGGGGTCGACACGGTCGTCGCGCACCCGCCGTTCCGGTGGCAGCGCCGCTACGCCCGCGAGTTCGTCGAGGGTGTCGCCGAGCTGGAGGCGACGTACGGCGTGGACATCGCGGTGGAGAACATGTACCCGTGGCGCCTCGGCGTGCGTGAACTGATGACCTACCTTCCTGACCACGACCCCACCGACGAGGACTACGCCCACGTCACCGTCGACCTCTCCCACGCCGCCACGGCGGGCGACGATGCGCTGGAGATGATCGACCGCCTCGGCGACCGGCTGAGCCATCTGCACCTCGCCGACGGGTCCGGCCGCACCACCAAGGATGAGCACCTGCCGCCGGGGGAGGGGAACCAGCCCTGCGCCGAGGTGCTGCGGCGCCTGGCCAACCGCGGCTGGCACGGCTCCGTGCTGCTCGAGGTCAGCACCAGCGGGAACGCCGACGGCCGCGAGCAGATCCTCCGCCAGTGCCTGGCCTTCGCCCGCCACCACCTGGGCCACCATCTGGACGAGGGGACCAAGGGGGCCGACGGGAGCAACGGGGCCGACGTGGAATCCGACACCCCCTGAGGCAGCCCTCAGCTCCCGGTGGGAGAATGTGCGGTGCATGAGCCCGACTCTGTCGCGGCCGAGCGCCCCGGCGCCGGCCCGTCGGTGCCGGCGTCCGTCCCGCGGCCATGCCACATGATTTGCACGAGACGAACGAGGTAGCGCACGCAGATGGGGAACGGCAACACAGGCTTCGTCCACAGGAACGCGACCCTGCTCTCGGTCGAGATGTCCCTTCCGCAGGTCACCGTCACCTCGGATGAGATCGACGAGATGCTGGCCCCGGCCCGCAAACGACTGCGGCTGCCGAAGGGGGTCCTCCAGCGCGTGGCCGGCGTCTACGAGCGCCGGTGGTGGCGCGATCCCCGCGACGGCTGGAAGCAGGGCGTGGTGCTCGCGGCCGAGCGTGCCATGGCCAAGGCCGGCATCATGCGCGACCAGGTCGGGCTGATGATCAACGCCTCCGTGTCCCGCCAGCACCTGGAACCGGCGGTCTCCACCGGCATCCACCACTCGCTCGGGATGCCGCCGAGCTGCATGAACTTCGACATCACCAATGCGTGCCTGGGGTTCGTCAATGCCATGTCCATGGCGGCGGGGCTGATCGACGCCGGTCAGATCAAGTACGCCCTCATCGTCGGCGCGGAGGATGTCGAGGAGGTCCAGCGCGGCACCATCGACCGCCTGAACTCCAAGACCTCCACCCGGGAGGACTTCAACAACCAGTTCGCGTCCCTGACCCTGGGCTCCGGAGCTGCCGCCGCCGTGATCGGGCCGGCGGACGAGCACCCCGAGGGCCACCCGCTCAAGCTCACCCAGGCCCGCGCCGGCACGGAGCACCACGAGCTGTGCGTGGCGGACATGCAGGACATGCGCACGGACTCCGCCGGCCTGCTGGAGAACGGGATCAGCCTGATCCTGGACACCTGGAAGGGTGCCAACGAGGCCGGCCTTGACTTCAAGAGCATCGAGCACGTGATCCCCCATCAGGTCTCGATGGTCTACACCCGCAACTTCTCCAAGATCACCGGCGTGGGGATGGAACGGATCCCTGTCAGCTTCCCGGACTGGGGCAATATCGCCGCGGAGGCCGTCCCGATGACCCTGGCCGACCATCAGGACAAGATCTCCCGGGGTGAGCGCGTCCTGCTGATGGGCGTCGGCTCCGGCCTGAACACCGCGATGCTGGAGGTGCAGTGGTGAACGCCGCCGCCACGGGTCGTCGCCGGGCCGCGCTCCCCGAGATCCCGCTCGAGCAGAGCTTGCCGGGTGTCGACCCGCGCATCAGCCGCACCCTGGAGGTACGGGATCACACGGGCGAGCCGCGCCGCTGGCACCTGCTGGACTCCGGCCCGCTGCTGACCGAGTGCGGCATCGCCCCGCAGGGCACGATCCTCGCCGTCCACGGCAACCCGACCTACTCCTTCCTCTTCCGCTCCCTGGTGCGCGAGGACATCCCGTGGCGCGTCATCGCGGTCGACCAGCTCGAGATGGGCTGGTCCGAGCGCACGGGCATCACCCGCCGCCTGCAGGACCGCATCACCGACCTCTCGCTGCTGACCGACGCGCTCTCGGTCCGCGGGCCGGTGGTCACCGTCGGGCATGACTGGGGCGGCATCGTCTCGGTCGGCTGGGCCCTGGACAACCGCCACGACCTCGCCGGGATGGTGCTGACCAACACCGGGATCCACCAGGAGCTGGGGGAGTCGCTGCCCAAGGCGCTTCAACTGGCGACCGCGCCGGCGTTCCTGCCCGCGTCCACCTCACTGACCGATGCCTTCCTGCGCACCACGCTGTCGCTGTCCAAGCCGCCGCTGCCGCAGGACGTCCAGGACGCCTACCTCGCGCCGTACCGCTCCCGCGCCCGCCGCAAGGGCATCGAGGACTTCGTCGCAGACATCCCGGCCGACGCGCACCACCCGTCCCGCCCGGCCCTCGAGCGGCTCGCCGAGGGGATCCGTCACCTGGAGGTGCCGACCCTGTTCGCCTGGGGCGTCCGGGACATCACCTTCTCCGACCGCTACCTGCGCGACCTCCTCGAGCGGGTTCCTCACGCCGACGTGCACCGCTTCGAGAACGCCTCCCACCTGGTGTGGGAGGACGCCGACGTCGCCGGGACCGTCGCCGACTGGCTCCGCGACCGGGTCGCATCGGGGGCCGGGATCGAGGCCGACGCCCGGCCGGTCACGTGGCGGCCCGTCTCCTCCTTCGCGGAGCCCGCGCCGCAGCGGCACATCGGCGAGCCGATCGCCCGCCTGGCCGCCGACCGCACCCACGCCCACCTGCCCGCAGTCGTCGAGATGCCCGGCAAGGGCAGCCCCGGCCGCGAGATCTCCTGGTCGCTGCTGAATCGGCGCATCGACGACATCGCCGCCGGCATGCTGGGCCATGGGATCCGCCCCGGGGACCGCGTCAGCATCCTGATCACCCCGGGCGCCGATCTCACCGCCGTGCTCTACGCGTGCCTGCGCATCGGCGCCGTCGCGGTGATCGCCGACGCCGGGCTCGGCACGGCGGGCCTGACCCGCGCGGTCATCGGCTCCCACCCGGACTGGCTGATCGGCATCAACAAGGCGCTCGTCGGCGCCCGTGCGATGGGCTGGCCGGGCCGGCGCATCAGCGTCGACCAGCTGCCCACGCTGGATCGGGCGGCGCTCGGCGTGGAGACCTCCATCGCCCAGCTGGCCACCTCCGGCTCCATGATGCGCGAGCTCGGAGCTCCCCTGGATGCCGCCTGGCCCGACCAGGACGCCGACGCCGCGATCCTGTTCACCTCCGGCTCGACCGGGCCGGCCAAGGGCGCCGTCTACACCCACCGCCAGCTCAGCGCGATGTTCACGGCGGTCGGCGACACCCTCCAGCTCGACCCCGAGCGGGGCCTGGTCGCCGGCTTCGCCCCCTTCGCGTTGCTGGGACCGGCCCTCGGCGCACCCTCGGTGGTGCCCGACATGGACATCACCCGCCCCGGCGAGCTGACCGCACCCGCCCTCGCCGACGCGATCGCCGCCCTCGGCCGGCCTGCCGTGTTCACAGCACCGGCGGCGCTGCGCAACATCCTGGAGACCGCCTCCGGCCTCGACGAGCGCGGGCGGGCGGCCTTCGCCGGTGCGGCGAGCTTCTTCTCCGCCGGCGCCCCGATCCCGGCCCACCTGCTGCGCGAGCTGCGCGCACTGATGCCGCGGGCGAAGGCCCTGACCCCGTACGGCATGACGGAATGCCTGGCAGTGGCCGCCATCGACCTCGAGGGCATCGACCGGGCCGGCGAAGGGTCCGGCGTCTGCGTCGGCACCCCGGTCCCGCGGGCCGAGATCGCCATCGCCGTCATGGACGCCGAGGGCCGCACCTCCGGCGAGATCACGCAGGAGCCCGGCGCGACCGGTGAGATCCTCGTGCGCGCCCCGCACGTGCGCGACCGGTACCTCATGCTCTGGCGCACCACCCGCACCTCGATGCGCTTCGAGGGGTGGCACGCCACGGGCGACGTCGGCCACCTCGACGAGGCCGGTCGCCTCTGGGTCGAAGGTCGTGCCGACCACGTCCTCGCCACGGCCGAGGGACCGTTCACGCCGGTCCAGGTCGAGGAGGCCGCCGAGAGCGTGCCGACGGTGCGCCGCGCGGGCGCCGCCGCCATCGGACCCCGCGGGACCCAGCAGATCGTCGTCGTCCTCGAGACCGAGCAGGGCTACCGCCCCGGGAAGCCTGCCCGGCCGCGTCCCGCGGAGACCTCCCTCCAGGAAGCCGTGCGCCGCGCCGTCCGCGAGCGCACCGGAGCGGACGTCACGGCGGTGTTCACCACACGCACTCTGCCCACCGACATCCGCCACAACTCCAAGATCGACCGGGCGGCCCTGGCGCGATGGTCCGGTCAGACCCTCCGGGGAGAGAGGCCCGACCCGCTGTGAGCACCTCGACGATCCTGGTCACCGGAGCCTCCGGCATGCTCGGCGGAGCCGTGGCCGCCACGCTGCGCGACCGGGGCGCACGGGTCCGCGCCTTCCAGCGACGGCCCGCCGGCATCCCGGGGGTCGAGGACGTCACCGGCTCACTGACCGACGCCGAGGACGTGCGCCGCGCGGTGGATGGCGCCGACGCGGTCATCCATCTCGCCGCGAAGGTCTCGATCTCCGGTCCCGAGCACGAGTACCGTGCCATCAACATCGGCGGCACCGAGAACATCCTCGCCGCGATGCGGTCCGGCGGCGGCGGAAAGCTTGTGAACGTCTCCTCCCCGTCGGTCGCCCATCTGGGCCGCGCCATCGAGGGCCTGGACGCCACCCCCGCCGACCCCGGCCGCGCGCGCGGTCCCTACTCCCGCACCAAGGCCGCCGCCGAACTGCTGGCGATGGACGCCGACGGCCGCGACGGCATGCTCGTGACCTCCGTGCGCCCCCACATCGTCTGGGGACCCGGGGACACGCAGCTGGTGGGGCGCATCGTCGACCGCGCCCGGCGGGGACGGCTGCCGCTGCTGGACCAGGGAATGGCGCTCATCGACACCACTTACGTCACCAATGCGGCCGACGCGATCGTCGCCGCCCACGACCGCATCGAGGACGTCCATGGTGAGAGCTTCGTGATCACCAACGGTGAACCCCGCACGGTGCGCGACGTCTTCGCCGGCTGGTGCGATGCGGCCGGCGTCCCCCGCCCCAGGATCACGATCCCCGGCAGCGTGGGCCGCCTCGCCGGCCGCGTCGTCGAACGGGTCTGGGAGATCCGTCCCGGCCACGACGAACCGCCGATGACGGAGTTCCTCGCGGAGCAGATGTCGACGGCGCACTGGTTCGACCAGCGCCGCACCCGCACGCGGCTGCAGTGGAGACCACGCGTCAGCATGGACGAGGGCAACGCACACCTCGCCGCCTGGTTCGCCGAGCATCCGGTGACGGCCTGATGCCCGGGACTCGATCGCACGGAGGAAGCGCCGACATGAGTGAGAACGACTCCGCCGCACGGTCTGCAGGCCCCGACCGGACCGCCGGCGCCGAGGCGAGCGATGAGGAGCTGCTGGCCGAGATCGACGCGGAGCTGGCGGCCGAGCGCACCGCCAGGTCCCGCGCGGGTTCCCGGCTGACCGGTGCTGTACTGCTGCTCGGCGGCCTCATCGGCTGGATCGCCGCGCTGATGCTCACCATCGACAAGGAGTACCTGCTCGCGAACCCAGGCGCCTCGTTGGCCTGCGACATCAACCCGTTCATCTCCTGCGGCAATGTGATGATGACCTGGCAGGCCTCAGCACTGGGCATCCCCAACCAGGCGATCGGGCTGGCGGGCTTCGCCATCATGGGCGTTGTCGGATCGCTCATGCTCAGCGGCGGCGCCCTGCCCGCGTGGTTCCGCTGGGCTCGCCTGGGAGGCATGACCTTCGCCTTCGGCTACATCCACTTCCTGGCGATCTCGACAATCTTCGTCATCAAGGCGCTGTGCCCGTGGTGCATGGTCATCTGGACCGTCACCGCGCCCATGTTCTTCTCCACTCTCGCGCACACCGTCGAGAGCGGGCAGCTGCGAGTGCCCGGACCGCTGGCGGGCGTGCTGCGCCGCTGGGTGGTGCTGACCATCGCCTGGTACGTGCTGGTCGTCCTCGTGATCCTGGCAGCGTTCCACCGTCAGTGGCTGATGATGCTCGGCCTGGGCTGAGGTTCCTCCCCAGAGCATCTGCGTCCCCAATTCAGCACCCGGCGCTGACCGGGGCTCTCCCGCCTCCCTAGGGTCGCGGCCATGGGAGCACACGGACGATCCGGGACGACGGGGCGCGGCCGCGCGGGAAGGCACCGGCGCAGCGGTCAGGCGCTCATCGAACGCCGGGATCACCGCGACGCGCGTCCCGAGCGCCGCTTCTCCCTGCCGTCCCCGGCGCCCTCGGCCCTCGTCGGCATCGCCGTGCTGGTCCTGATCGGGATCGGCGTCATCCACCTCTCCAGCGCCGGCTCCGCCGTGCCGCTGGAGGACGAGAAGCCGGCGGCCGCCGGTGATCCGAGTCCGGGTGGGGAGGACAGCGGACTCGACGGAGGGGATGACGAGCCCGCCTCCGATGCCGACGGCGGGAGTGAGGGGCCGGGAGAGCCCCCGAGCGGTCCGTCGGACTCCTCCGATGCCGGGGACGCCGGGAACGCTGGCGGCTCGGAGACGACGGAACCCGGGGACCGCAGCACCGGGGCCGACGGCGACCGGAGCGGCGAGGGCACCGACCCGTCCGGCGGCCTGGTCGTCCACGTCGCCGGCGCGGTCGAATCTCCCGGTGTGGTGACCCTCCCGGAGGGCTCGCGGGTCGACGATGCACTCCAGGCCGCCGGAGGAGCGACCTCGGAGGCCGACCTCTCCGCCGTGAACCTCGCCCGCCCTGTCGCCGACGGCGAACAGATCCATGTCCCACGGCCTGGAGAAGATCCCCCTTCCGTACCCGCTCCCTCGGCCGCCGGCTCCGGTTCCGCAGACACCGAGGGATCCGGCGGAAGCGGCTCCGGGTCGGGTTCCACCGCGCCCGTGGATCTGAACACAGCCGACGCCGCTGACCTCGAGCAGCTGCCCGGAGTCGGCCCGGCGATCAGTCAGCGGATCATCGAGCACCGGGACAAGAACGGGCCCTTCGAGTCCGTCGACGAGCTGCTCGAGGTCTCCGGGATCGGGCCCGCCACCCTGGAGAAGATCCGTGAGCACGCGAGCGTATGACCACCTCGGCGCCGACCCGACCGGCACCCCGTGAAGCACGCCGACCTGCGACTGATACCCGCCGCCGCCTGCATCTGGATCCTCGCGGTGCTGGGCGTGCTGGTCAGTACCGCGGCAGCTGTCGCCGCGGGCGCGGTGATCGTCGCGCTCGCGCTGAGCGCGATCATGCTCGCCGGCGGCTCCCGTGCCGTCCACGTCCTCTTCGCCCACCTCGGCATTCTCGTCCTGGCCGGGGCACTGCTGTTCCCTGCGCTGCAGCGCCATGGGCAGACGGACCACCTGCTGGCGGAGGCCGCGGAGGACGCTCTGGTGGTGGAGCTGAACGTCGTGGCCGGGGCCGATCCCGCCCCACCGGCTTCCGGCCCCGCCTGGTCACGCAGCGGGATGCAGGTGATGACCCGCACCGTTCGGGGTCCTGCGACTCTGGGCCGGCACGACGTCCAGCTGCCCGCGTCCCTTCCCGTACTGCTCCGCGCCGCACCCCGCGCCGCAGACGGACTCTCCCAGGCGCGCGACGGCGACACGATCCGGGTCCGGGGTGTGTTGAGCGGCAGCGGGAACCTGACCGTCCTCAGCGCGAGCGAAGCCGTTCCGGTGGCCACCGCCGGAGTCTCCGGGGCCATGCAGGCCGCTCGCCAGCAGCTGCGGCACCAGGCCCGAGCGGCCACCTCTCACCTCCCGGCCGACGAGGCCGCGCTGGTGCGCGGCATGACCAGTGGGGACACCACCGGGATGGGGGAGGCGACCGAGGAGACCATGCGGCGGGCCGGGATCTCGCATCTGGTCGCCGTCTCCGGTGCCAACATCGCCCTCGTACTCGCCGCTGTCCTGGGGGTGCTGCTGCTGTGCGGAGTGAGACGCCGACCGCGTCTGCTGCTCGCCGCCGCCGTCCTGGCCGGATACGTCTGGCTGGTGGGCGACGAACCCAGCGTGCAGCGGGCCGCGACCATGGCGACCCCGCTGCTGGTGGCTCGTTTCGCCGGGGTCCGCGCCTCAGCGGTGGCGTCCCTGGCACTGACCGTGGCCCTGTGGTCGGTGCTCGATCCGGTCACCGCCGCGTCCGTGGGGTTCCTGCTCTCGGCGCTGGCCACCGCAGCGATACTGGTGGCCGCCCCGCCGCTGGCCACGGTGATCACCGATGCCAGCGGCGGCCGCCTCGGCCGTCCCCTCGCGCTGGTGGTCGCCGTCCCGCTGGTGGCGCAGCTGATCTGCACACCCCTGCTGGTGCTGCTGACCCCGGAGATCTCACTGTGGGCCGTCCCGGTGAACATCCTCGTGGGTCCGCTCGTCGCCCCCACCACCGTGCTCGGACTGATGGCGCTCGTGATCGGCACGATCTGGCCCGCCGCCGCCGTCGCGCTGAACACGGCGGCGGCAGGCGGCGCCCACCTGGTGCTGCTGATCGCCCGGGCAGCCGATTCCCTGCCCGGGTCACGCATCGCCGTGCCCGAGGGAGCGACGGGGGCTGTGCTCGCTCTCGCAGTGGTGGCCGGGGTGGCGGCGGCGATAGCCGCTCGGCGCTCGCCCGCGGTGAGATGGATCTCGGCCGCGCTGCTCGT
Organism: Brachybacterium sp. SYSU DS0246; assembly: GCF_059391765.1. Taxonomy (NCBI): domain Bacteria; kingdom Bacillati; phylum Actinomycetota; class Actinomycetes; order Micrococcales; family Dermabacteraceae; genus Brachybacterium; species Brachybacterium sp. SYSU DS0246. The sequence continues at coordinate 17,233 of NZ_JBZXYT010000004.1, forward strand.
CGTCGCCCTCGCCCCGAGCATCGGGCGCATCGCGCCGATCGGATCGTCGCCGCCCTGGCTCGTCGCCGTGTGCGCCGTCGGCCAGGGCGACGCCGTCGTGCTGCGCTCGCACACGCCGTCCGGGACCGCCACCGTGCTCATCGACACCGGCCCCGAGCCCGCCCCGCTGCGCCGCTGCCTGGACCGGCTGGAGATCACCCGCATCGATCTGCTCGTCCTGACCCACCCCCATGCGGATCACACGGGAGGCCTCGGCGCCCTCACCGGTGCCCGGGCGCCGGCCGGGCAATGGATATGTCCCATCCCGGAGGCGACCGACGACGTGGTTCCCGATGTGCCCACCGGCGTGGCCACCACCGGGGACACGTGGCAGCAGCACGGGCTCGTCCTCGAGGTGCTGTGGCCCGTCTCCGCCGACGGTGCGATCTCCGCCTCCGCCCGCGAGTCCGGGGCGGGCGAGGGAGACAACGCCAACGACTGCTCGATCGCCCTCTCGGCCACCTGGGCCGGCGGCACCCGCCTGGTGTCCCTCGGCGACCTCGAGCCGGCCGCCCAGCAGGAGCTCGCCGGCCTCGACCCGGGCCCGGCGGACATCGTGAAGGTCGCCCACCACGGCTCGCGCCGTCAGTCCCCGCAGCTGTACGAGCATCTCGACGCGGATCTCGCCCTGATCACCGTGGGTGCCGAGAACACCTTCGGCCACCCCACCCCGACCCTGCTGGATCTGCTGGCAGCCTCCGACACCCGCGTGGTCCGCACGGACGAGGACGGCACCGTCATCCTGCCCACCGAGGACCCGGCCGCGCCGCGGTCCGTCGGCCCGGCCCGTTAGGATCGACCAGGTCCCCGAGCAGTGAGGAGCTCCCGTGAGCGATGTCGAGTGGCACAGTGTCGCCCTCGCCCCGGTGGTGCTCGTCCACGGCACCGAGACCCTGATCGCGGACCGCGCCGTGCAGCGCCTGCGCGGCCTGGCCAAGGAGGCCGATCCCTCGGTCGCGGTCCACGACCTCTCCGGAGAGGCCGCCACCGCCGGGGCCCTCACCCAGGTCGCCAGCCCGTCGCTGTTCGGCGAGCCGCGGCTGGTGCTCGTGCCCGATGTGCAGGCGGCCCCTGACGCGCTGGTGGCCGAGATCCTGGACTACGTCAGGAGCCCCGAGCCCGACGTGAACGTGGTGCTGGTCCACCGCGGGGGCAACCGCGGCAAGAAGCTGCTGGACGCTCTCAAGAAGTCGGGGGTGCCCCGGGTCGATGCGAGCCCGGTCAAGCGCTACGGCGACAAACAGGCCTTCGTCGCGGCCGAGTTCGCACGCGCCGAGCGACGCATCCAGTCCGACGCGATCGGGGCCCTGGTCGACGCCTTCGGCACGGACCTCGCCGAACTCGCCGCGATCAGCCGCCAGCTCGTCGAGGACACCACTCCGGAGGAGGGCGCTCCGGCTCCCGCAGTGAGCGTCCAGGACGTGCACGCGCTGACCGCCGGCAGGGTCGAATCCACCGCGTTCGCCGTCGCGGACGCCGCCATCTCCGGGCGGGAGCAGGAGGCCCTGCAGCTGCTGCAGCAGGCACAGCTCGCCGGCGCCGATCCCGTTCCGATCGTCGCCGCGATCGCCTCGAAGATGCGCTCGCTGGCAAAGGTGACCGCCCCCGGTGCCAACGCCCGCACCCTCGGTATGCCGGATTGGATGCTGCGCAACCTCACCCGTGAGGCGCGCTCATGGACGGATCGCTCACTGGCGCGTGCCCTCGAGGCCGTCGCTCGCGCGGATCACGAGGTCAAGGGCGCAGGCCGCGACCCGCGGTGGTCGGTCCAGCGCATGGTGATGGAGATCTGCCGTGCCCGCCGCGCCCGCTGAGTTCCAGCACCTCGTGGACGGCAGTTCGTAGACACAGAAGAGCCCCACATGCCAGGCATGTGGGGCTCTTCGATCAGCTGATCGCGGGGCGTCAGCTCTGGACGTCGGCGACCAGCTTGGCGAGACCGGACTTGCGATTCGCGGCCTGGTTGCGGTGGATGACGCCCTTGGAGACGGCCTTGTCGAGCCTGCGGGAGGCCGTCTTGAGGGCCTCGCCGGCGGCATCCGCGTCACCGGTGGAGACGGCGTTCTTCACCTTGCGGGTGTACGTCTTCAGCTCGGACTTCACGGCCCGATTGCGCAGACGCGCCTTCTCGTTGGTCTTGTTCCGCTTGATCTGGGACTTGATGTTTGCCACGAAGACTCTTCTCTTGTGCTGCTCTTGTGCTGGATCATCCGGGGCGGCCGAGGAACGGGACCGGCGGGGACGGCGGTGGGGATTCGCCTGGAGACGCCGGTACCGGGTCGCTGCCCCGGGTACTCGCCCGGGTCGCACGAACCGCCGAACTCCGACACGGAGAAGACGACGGCGTGCGCACACCGAACGGTATGTCACACATACGGGTCACGACCTTACCAGAGCCGCCCCTTTGCACGAATCGGGTGTGCGCCGTGTCTCCTGCGTGTCGCTCCAGGTCATGCCGTCGAACACGTGGTGACGGCGCTGGCACTCGTGATGCTCACCGTCCCCGGTGGTGCTCACTCCAGCCTGCGGGCTCATCCGCGCCAGCCGTGGACCTCCCGCACCGCGGCGGCGACCCGTTCGAAGCGGGAGCGATCCAGGCGCCCGCCGTCGCGGCGCACGGAATCCGGGTCCAGGCGCAACAGCCGATCGGCCCGTACCTCCGAATCGCGATCCTGGCTGTCCCAGTCCCCGGAGCCGATGTCCACCCAGGTCGAGCCGTACTCGTCGGTGCTCACGCCACCGGAGGCGGCGCGATCGCGAGAGGTGAGCATCAGCGCGATCAGCACCTCACCCGATCCGTCACGTCCTCCCGCGGATGCCTCTTCCCGGGCGAGGACCAGCACCGGACGATCCTTGCCCTGGCTGATGTCCTCCTCGAACGGCACCCATGCCCAGACGATCTCCCCGGGATCCGGGCGATCATCGGGGCGCGGCGCATACGAGAAGGACATCGGCTGGGAGGCGTCCCGGTCGGCGAGAGCGAGCGAGCCCTCACCGCCGGGCGCGGAGGCGGGCGAGCCGCCCGCTGACGCAGGGGCGCTCGAGGCCGACGGACCGGCGGAGCCTCCGCGGCGATCCTGGAGCGCGCGCATCGCAGAACGCCCCAGGTTGCGTGCGCCGCGGCGGACGGCGGGGGAGCGGGCGGCGATGCGCAGCACCGAGGACAAGCGGGAGGCCAAAGACATGGTTCTCGATTCCCGGGCGAGGGGTGCCCGCGTCGGAAGAGGTGACGGTGTTAGATGGTAGGCATGTCGGCCACCTCTCTGTTCCAGCATGTCGAGACCAGTTCGGGCGGGGACGAGATGTTCGCGTCCGACGGCTCGGTGCGCCCTACGTACAGCGCGCTGCACTCGGCTCTGGCCGGGCTGGGCCTGGAGGAGTTCCGCGCGCGCTCGGAGTCGCTGGCCCGCAGCTACCTCGACCAGGGCATCACCTTCGACTACGCCGGGGAGGAGAGACCCTTCCCGATCGACGCGATCCCGCGGGTCATCGCCGCCGAGGAATGGGCCCGTGTCTCTCGCGGCATCGCGCAGCGCGTGCGTGCCCTCGAGCGTTTCCTGGACGACCTGTACACGGATCGACGGGCGATCAGCGACGGGGTGATCCCCGAGAAGCTGGTGTCCTCCTCGACGTACATCGCCGAGCCGATGCGGGGCTATCGCCCGCCGAACGGCGTGCGCATTCACATCTCGGGCATCGATCTGGTCCGCGACGGCGACGGAGAGTTCCGCGTGCTGGAGGACAACGTGCGCACTCCCAGCGGCGTCAGCTACGTCCTGTCCAACCGTCGGGCCATGGCCCAGACCTTCCCGGAACTCTTCGCCCACCGTCCCGTGCGCCGGGTGGGCGAGTACCCGGGCCGCCTGCTCGGCGCGCTGCAGGCGGCGGCGCCGGATACGGCGGGGGAGGAGCCCACCGTCGTCGTCCTCACCCCGGGCCGCTACAACAGCGCCTACTTCGAGCACTCGCTGCTGGCGCGCACGATGGGGGTGGACCTCGTCGAGGCCGACGATCTCGTCGAGCGCAACGACCGGGTCTACATGCGCACCACCGCCGGCCTGCGCCGGGTGGATGTGATCTACAAGCGCACGGACGACGACTTCCTGGATCCCGAGGTGTTCCGTCCCGATTCCGTGCTGGGCGTGCCGGGACTGGTCCGCTCGATCCTCGCCGGCAACGTCGTCGTCGCCAACGCGATCGGCAACGGCATCGGCGACGACAAGCTCACCTACACCTATGTCCCGGCGCTGATCCGCTACTACCTGGGCGAGGAGCCGATCATCCCCAACGTCGACACCTGGCGCCTCGAGGAGCCTGACTCCCGCGCCGAGGTTCTCGACCGTCTGGACGAACTGGTCCTCAAACCTGTCGACGGCTCGGGCGGCAAGGGCATCGTGATCGGTCCCGCCGCGTCCCGGACGGAACTGGACACCTTGCGCGAACGGCTGCAGACCGATCCGCGCGGCTGGATCGCCCAGCCCGTGGTCCAGCTGTCCACCATCCCCACGCTGGTGGACGAGGGACCCGCTTCGCGCCACGTCGACCTGCGACCCTTCGCCCTGAACAACGGCGGGGACGACGTGTGGGTCCTGCCCGGAGGACTGACCCGCGTGGCTCTTCCGCGCGGGGAGATGATCGTGAACTCCTCGCGCGGCGGCGGCTCGAAGGACACCTGGGTGCTCGCCGCCGAGCGGCCCGTGCCCTCCCCGGCCGCCCCGGAGGCCCGCGCCCTGGCGAGAGAGGAGGAGCCCATCGAGGATCCGCTGGATGAGAACTACGAGGAGTTCGACGACCCGCCCCGGGAGGAAGCCTCCGAGGAGCAGCGGCGCGAACCGGACCCCGTCACGTCGGCCATCCCCATCATCGATGCGGAGGACGCCCCGGAGTCGGAGCTCGCCGGAGCGGACGGAGTCCAGGGGCAGAGCATTGCTGCCGAGGACCTTCCGGGCATCGTCACCACCGAGCCCGCGGGAGACGGCTCGCAGCCGGCGGGCCCCGGCGAGGCGGACGGGCTGCAGCCGCCCGGTGGCAGTGATCCTGACGGGGCGGAGCCGTCCGCCGCCACCGACCAGCGCCAGAGCGAGAAGGGGGCCGACGATGCTCAGCAGGATCGCTGACTCGATGTTCTGGATCGGCCGCTACGTCGAGCGCGCCGATCAGACGGCCCGGATCCTCGACGTGAAGCTGCAGTCGATCACCGAGGACGCGACCCACGAGGCCCCCCTCGCCTGCGACCGTGTCTACGAGATCTTCGGGGTCCAGGACATCGAGCAGAGCGATCTCACGGTCCAGCGCGTGCTCGACCGTCTGGTGACCGACCGGCAGAATCCCTCGTCGGTCGCCGGGGCCCTCCAGACCGCGCGCGAGAACGCCCGGGGCGCCCGCGAAGTGCTCTCGACGGAGGTGTGGGAATCGCTGAACACGACCTCGCTGGGGATGCCTCGCGGGGTCCGGCCCTCCCGCATGCACGGCGCCTTCCAGTTCGCCAAGGACCGCTGCGCGGTGGTCAACGGCCTGGTGGATGCCTCGATGACCCGTGACGAGGCCTGGCTGTTCCTGCGCATCGGCCAGCTCCTGGAGCGCGTGGACATGTCGGCGCGCATCCTTCAAGCCCATGACCTGGAGGATTCCTCCGATGCCGCGACGGTGATGCTGCTGCGCAGCTGCAGCGCCCATGAGGCTTACATCCGCTCCTACCGCGGGCGGGTGCGAGCCTCCCATGCCATCGAGTTCCTGCTGCTGGATTCGATCTTCCCGCGCTCGGCGGCGCATTGTCTGCTGGAGGTGGACGAAGCCCTCGAGACCCTGGCCAAGCTGCACGGGAACTCCTTCGACCGCATGGGCACGTCCGAACCGGGCCGCCGCATCGTCGGCCGCGCAGCGGCGAGCCTGCGCTTCCGGTCGCTGGATGACATCGTGGCGGATTTCGAGGACGAGATGGAGCAGCTGCAGATGGTCACCGGTGCCGTCACCCGCGCGCTGGGGACGACCTACTTCCATCCGGCCAACTGAGCGAGTCGTCGTGACGCCACCGTCGGCACGGCTCGTGGTCTCCCTGCCCGTCCGGGGGCGCTGGCTCACGCAGAACAGCCCGGCGAACCGGGTGCCCAGTCACGGCACCGAGCTGTTCGCCCTCGCGCACTCGATCGACCTGGTCCCGGTCGGTGCTCGCGACCGGACCGCTCCCCTGACGGTCATGTCCTTGCTCCGGCCCCAGGCGCCGGCGGAGTTCCCCGGCTTCGGCAGGCCGGTGCTGGCACCGCTGGCAGGGACCGTCCACGCGATCCGTGACGCCGCGGAGGACCATGCGGCACACCGCGGCATCCCCTCGATCGGATACGCCCTGACCCAGGCGCGTCGAGCAGCAGAGGGATGGCCCGCACTGGCCGGGAACCACGTGATCCTGCGGGCAGAGCGTCCCGGCCCCGCGGTGTTCGTGGCGCTGTGCCATCTGCGGCGCGGCAGCGTCACCGTGCGCCCCGGGCAGACGGTGGCGGCCGGTGAACAGATCGGACGGTGCGGCAACTCCGGCAACAGCACCGAACCGCACCTGCATCTCCAGGCGATGGACGCCGCCGACCCGTCGGCCGCCGGTCCCGTTCCCTTCAGCTTCCCGCCGGCCGTCTGCCCCGCGGGGCTACCCCGGAACGGCGAGGTCGTCGACGCCGGATGACGGGCCGCCCGGGCGTTGCCCGGGCATGTGACGTCCACCTGTGACCGGGGATGGGGCGGGAAGGCCGCGGCCCTTCATGAGACGATGAACCGATGCCCCGTGACTGTGCGGGGGACCACGAACGAGGAGAGGACGTAAGCCGGTGACCCCGAGGATCGCGGCCGACGAGGCCCGGGACATCCTTCCCGCGTCGACACCCCAGGAGCGCCTGCGCAACTTCTGCATCATCGCGCACATCGACCACGGGAAGTCGACGCTGGCCGACCGCATGCTGCAGATGACCGGCGTGGTCGAGGAGCGTGCCATGCGCGCCCAGTACCTCGACCGGATGGACATCGAGCGCGAGCGCGGCATCACCGTGAAGAGCCAGGCCGTGCGCATGCCGTGGCAGGTCGACGGCGTCAACTATGCGCTGAACATGATCGACACCCCCGGCCACGTCGACTTCACCTACGAGGTCTCCCGGTCGCTGGCCGCCTGCGAGGGCGCGATCCTGCTGGTGGACGCCGCCCAGGGCATCGAGGCCCAGACGCTGGCGAACCTGTACCTCGCCATGGAGCACGACCTCACCATCATCCCCGTGCTGAACAAGGTCGACCTCCCCTCCGCGGACCCCGAGCGGTACGCGGCCGAGATCGGCCAGCTCGTCGGCGTCGATCCCGCGGACGTCCTGCGCGTCTCCGGCAAGACCGGGCTCGGGGTCGAGGACCTCCTGGATCATCTCGTCAAGACGCTTCCGCCGCCGACGGGGGACGCGGACGGCCCCTGCCGCGCGATGATCTTCGACTCCGTCTACGACACCTATCGCGGCGTGGTGACCTACATCCGCGTCTTCGACGGGTCCCTGACGTCCCGCCAGCGCATCACCATGATGTCGACCCGGGCGCAGCACGAACTGCTGGAGATCGGCGTCAGCTCCCCGGAGCCCCAGCCCACGCAGGGCATCGGCCCGGGAGAGGTCGGGTACCTGATCACCGGGGTAAAGGACGTGCGCCAGTCCAAGGTCGGTGACACCGTCACCAGCTCCGTGCGCGGCGCGACCGACCCCCTGGCCGGCTACTCCGAGCCCAAACCGATGGTCTACTCCGGACTGTTCCCGATCGACGGCTCGGACTACCCCGTGCTGCGGGATGCCCTGGACAAGCTGAAGCTGAACGACGCCGCCCTGAACTACGAACCCGAGACGTCCACGGCGCTGGGCTTCGGCTTCCGCGTCGGCTTCCTGGGACTGCTGCACCTGGAGATCATCCGTGAGCGCTTGGAGCGGGAGTTCGACCTCGACCTCATCTCCACCGCCCCGTCGGTCGTGTACCAGGTGGTGATGGAGGACGGCACCGAGGTCGAGGTCATGAACCCCTCGGACTTCCCCAGCGGCAAGATCCGCGAGATCAGCGAACCGATCACCAAGGCCACCATCCTCGTGCCCAGCGAATTCATCGGGGCCGTGATGGAGCTGTGCCAGTCCAAGCGCGGCAACCTCGGCGGCATGGACTACCTCAGCGAGGATCGCGTCGAGCTGCGCTACACCCTGCCTCTGGCGGAGATCGTCTTCGACTTCTTCGACCAGCTGAAATCGCGCACCCGCGGCTACGCCTCCCTCGATTACGACGTGGCCGGTTCCCAGACCGCCGACCTCGTCAAGGTCGACATGCTCCTCCAGGGCGAACCCGTGGACGCGTTCAGCGCCATCGTGCACCGGGACCAGGCCTACGGCTACGGCGTCGAGATGGCAGGGAAGCTGAAGAACCTCATCCCGCGCCAGCAGTTCGAGGTGCCCATCCAGGCGGCCGTCGGCGCCCGGATCATCGCCCGCGAGAACATCCGCGCGATGCGCAAGGACGTGCTGTCCAAATGCTACGGCGGTGATATCTCCCGCAAGCGCAAGCTGCTGGAGAAGCAGAAGGAGGGCAAGAAGCGCATGAAGAACATCGGATCCGTCGAGGTTCCGCAGGAAGCCTTCATCGCGGCCCTGTCCTCCGACGGCGCCAGCGGCGGCGACGGCAAGGCCAAGGACGGCAAGAAGAAGTGACCCTTCCCGAGACCTCCCTCGCCACCATCTCCCTCGTCACCGATATCGCGGGGTCCCCGACTCTGCCGGCCGGTTCCGCCGGGACCATCGAGGCCGTGTGCGTCGTCTCCCAGCTACGGCCCGATCCGGGCAGCGTGGGCACCACGGGCATCGACAAGCGCCCCGTCGACGGGCCGGTGCCGGTCGCGGAGCTGGGCATGTACGGCGACGTCCAGGCCGATCGCAAGCACCACGGTGGCGCCGACCAGGCCGTCTACGCTCTCGACGCCGCGGAATCCGCGCACTGGGCCGAGGTGCTGGGCCGCGAGGTCCCTGCCGGTTCCCTCGGCGAGAACCTGCACGTCGGCGGCCTTGCCGTGGATGATCTCGAGCTCGGGGCGCGGGTCCGGGTCGGGACCGCTCTGCTGGAGGTGACCGCGCCGCGCACCCCGTGCGCGACGTTCGCCCGGTGGATCGGCCGGGATGATTTCCGCGCCATGTACCACGAGCGCGGCCGTACGGGCGTGTATTTTCGGGTGCTCAGGCCGGGCGCCATCAGGGCCGGCGACGCGATGGTCGTCGACGAGACCCCGGGCCACGGCATCACGGTCGCCGGCGTCTACCGCGGAGCGCGGGACCGGGACCAGGCCCGTCGCCTGGCGGACTGGTCACGCAGCTCCGGCATCGCGCTGCACCGTGAGCTGCAGCGGCGGGTGGAACGTCTGGCACCGGCCGCGGCATGACAGTCCTGGACACCGGCGCCGCCACGGCCGGGGCCCGCACCGCCCCGGCGCGCACTGCCACCTCCTCACCGCGCCCCGGGCGCGAGCTGTCGGTCTACATCCATGTGCCGTTCTGCGCCGTCCGCTGCGGCTACTGTGACTTCAACACGTACACGGCGACCGAGCTGGGCGGCGGCGGCTCGCAGGCGGAGTACCCCGCCAATGCCATGGCCGAGATGGATCTGACCCTCGCCGAGGACGCGGCCGCCGGGTACACCTACGACAGGGTCTCCACGGTGTTCTTCGGCGGCGGCACGCCGACACTGCTGCCGGCCGACGATCTCGTCGCGATGCTCGATCACCTCCGCGGCCTCATCCCGCTGGCCGAGGACGCCGAGGTGACCACCGAGGCCAACCCCGATTCCGTGACCCGGGAGTCCCTGGCCCGACTCGCCGAGGGCGGCATCACCCGCGTCTCCTTCGGGATGCAGTCCGCCGTGCGCTTGGTGCTGGCCACCCTGAACCGCACGCATGACCCCGAGCGTGTTCCGCAGGCGGTGGCCTGGGCCCGCGAAGCCGGGCTAGACGTCAGCCTGGATCTGATCTACGGCACGCCGGGGGAGACCCTCGCCGACGTCGAGACATCCGTGAAGGCCGCCCTGGCCTGCGACATCGACCATCTCTCCGCGTACTCGCTGATCATCGAGGGCAATACGGCGATGGCCCGTCAGCTGCGCCGCGGCGAGCTCCAGGCCCCGGATCCCGACGACATGGCCGACAAGTACGAGCTGGTCGACGACCTCGCCGTCGCGGCGGGGCTCGAGTGGTACGAGGTCTCGAACTGGGCGCGCACCCCCGAACAGCGCTCGCGGCACAACCTCGCCTATTGGCGGGGCGGCGACTGGTGGGGGATCGGCCCCGGCGCGCACCGGCACCGCGACGGGCTGCGCTCCTGGAACCTCAAGCATCCCAGCCGGTACGCGGCCACCCTGGCCGAGGGCTCCCTCCCGGTCGCCGACTCGGAGCAGGTGCCCGACGAGGACCGCGCCGTGGAGCGGATCATGCTCGAACTGCGGATCGCCGACGGGCTGGCCGTGGGGGCCGTTCCCGAGCAGACCAGGGCGATGCTCGCCGTCCACCGCGACCGGGGCCATCTCGAGCCCGAAGCGCTGACCGAGGGACGTGCCGTGCTGACTCGTCAGGGTCGTCTGCTCGCCGACGCGGTGATCCGCGACCTCGTGCCCTGAGCCGATGGTTGCAGCGCGCCGGCGCCGGGAACGACGCGATGCCGCTTTCGCGAGCACCGTGATCCCGGCGCCTGGAGTGACGTCATGCTGCTCGTTCTGCTGTGTGCGCCGCGTTCGTCGTAGCTGGTGACCACCGACGGGACGTGAATCGAGGGTGCCCGGTGTATAGGGCGGCAGATGCGATCCACGTCCCGCTGACGGTCACGGCCGGCCCGGTCCGCGGACCGGGCCGGGACGTCACTTCACCAGACGCAGGTTCAGCGGGTAGTTCCACCATTCGCCCTGGTACGCCTTCACCGCGCCGATGATGGCGAAGATCGCCTGGACCACCTGGGGGATGAACAGCAGACCGAACAGGAACGACCCGATCCCCAGGGTGATGACCGTGATGATCGCGAAGGCGATCCCCAGGACGAAGGACGTGATCATGGCGGCGATCGTGCCGTTCAGCGCCTCGGCGCCGTTGTAGCGCACGAACCGGTTCCGATCCTTGAAGATCACGAACAGGACGATCTGCGCGACAAGGCCGCCGAAGAACGGGATCGCGAACTGCAGCAGGGCGGCGAGGTGGACCACGAGAGCCCACGTCCTGGCATCAGAATCCTGCATCGGCTGACCGCCCAGCGGGCCGTCGTGCACGCCCTTGATTCCCGGGGGCGGCGTGTTGAGGTCGGCCGCTCCGGGCGCTCCGCCCTGAGCGCCGTGGCTCTGCTGCCCGTACTGACCCTGGGCACCGTACTGGTGCTGACCGCCGGGCTGCCCCTGCGCGCCGTACAGGTTCTGCGGGCCGCTCTGGCCGGGGGCACCGCCGGGGTAGCCACCCTGCCCGGCTCCGGCGCCGGCACCGGAAGCCGGCGCGGCGTAGTGGGGCTGGCCATCAGCCGACGGCGGGACCTCGTACGGATCCTGGGCAGCGGGTGAAGCGGGAACCCCGTACGGATCCTGTGCGCCTGCCGGTCCGGAGGCCGAAGGGTCCTGGGCGGGCGGCATCGAGGCGGTTCCTCCGGGCGAGGTGGCCGCGGCCTGGGGGCCGGCGTCGTACGCGTACGGGTCGTGCGGGTGCAGTGCCGGATCCGAGGTGGGGCTGCCCACTTCCTCGTCGCCGGCGGGACCGCGAGGCGACGCCTCGGTCTGCCCGGCGCCGGCCTCGTCAGCGGCCGCGGACTGCGAGGCCTCGGCAGGGCCCGCGCCGGGCACGGACTGACCGGTCTCCTCGTGCGAGCTGCCGTCGGCCGGAGCGGGATCGGAGCCGGGTGCCGGAGTGGCGGGCTCGGTGCCGAACGGATCGTGTGGATGCGGAGTCTGGCTCATGATTCCCTCTTCGAGGACGGGCCGGCCCCTCGGGCCGGCGTCGGGCTGACACGACCAGCCTAACGAGCGCAGTGGCCCAGGTCTCCAGGGCGAACCGCCGGGTCCGGTGGGGGATTTCCCCCGCTGAATCAGCTGTGCGGGAACTGCTGGTCTCCTACCGCTCGTTCCTCGCAGTACGTCGATCAGCGGTGCTGGACGTGCTGGTCTCCTGCCGCTCGTTCCTCGCAGTACGTCGATCAGCGGTGCTGGACGTGCTGGTCTCCTACCGCTCGTTCCTCGCAGTACGTCGATCAGCTGGGGTCGACCGTCACGAAGTCGATGAGCTCTTCGATGCGTCCGGACAGGGAGGGCTCGACATCTGCGTACGAGCGCACGGTCGCCAGGATCCGCTGCCAGCCCTGGCCGATGTCTGCCTTGTCCGCGTGGGGCCAGCCGAGCGCGGCGAGCGTGCCGACCTTGATGTCGGTGCCCTTGGGGATGTGGGGCCACCTCGTCAGGCCCACCCGAGCAGGTCGCACCGCCTGCCACACATCGACGTAGGGATGCCCGAGCACGGAGACGTTGCCCTGGGCGCCGGGAAGCCTCATCACCTCGGCGGCGATCCGCGATTCCTTGGAGCCGGGCACCAGGTGGTCCACGAGGATCCCGAGCCTGCGGCCGGCGGACGGCCCGAAGTCCTGGACCCGCTCGACGAGGTTGTCGGCGCCTTCGAGCTGCTCCACGACGATGCCCTCGATGCGCAGGTCATGGCCCCACACCTTCTGGATCAGCTCGGCGTCGTGGGTGCCCTCGACCCAGATCCGCGACGCGCGCGCGGTGCGGGCCTTCGCCCCCTCGACGTAGACCGAGCCGCTCGCGGAGCGCTTGCGCACCGGGGCCTGGCTGCGCGGCGCGGGACGGGTGAGCACGACCGGCTTGCCGTCGATCATGAAGCCGGGGCCCAGCGGGAAGGTGCGGCGCTTGCCGCGGCCGTCCTCCAGCTCGACGATCAGCTCACCGGCGATCTTCTCGACGCGGGTGATGGCCCCGGTGAAGCCCGTCGAGGCCTCCTCGACGACGAGGTCGCGCTGCGCGGCGACCTCACGGGCCACGGGGCGGCGGCGATGATGAGCGGGCGGACCGGAGGAGAGCACGTCGGAGCCGTACCGGTCAGGGAAGCGATCGGATGCTGCAGGCACGCGCGACACCGTACACCGGTGGCGAACACCTCCCTGCGAGCCCCGCCGGGGACGCGTAGGATTGGCACTCGGCAACGGTAGGTGCCAGCCTCGCTCCCGGTGGTCCGTCGGCGTCCAGGAGCCCGTCGGCCCGCGAGCGGCTCGAGCACCGGCCGGAAGCCGACATCGAGATCGAGATGTCCGTACGCAGAGCAGGAGGTGAGGGACACGGACGCCCGGAAGCTGCAGATCCTCGGCGCGATCGTCGAGGACTACGTCTCCACGCGTGAGCCCGTGGGCTCCAAGTCCCTCCTGGAGCGGCACGAGCTCGAGGTCTCCGCCGCCACCGTGCGCAACGACATGTCGGTGCTGGAGGAGGAGGGGCTGATCCATCAGCCCCACACCTCGGCCGGCCGGGTTCCCACGGACAAGGGCTACCGCGCCTTCGTCGACCACGTGGCGACGGTCAAACCGCTCTCGGCCCCTGAGCGCCGGGCCATCCAGACCCTGCTCGAGGACGCCGGCGACGTCGAGGAGCTGCTCGGTCGCACGGTGCGGCTGATGGCTCAGCTCACCCAGCAGGTGGCGATGGTCCAGTACCCGGCGCGCCGCCAGGCCCGGATCCGTCATGTCGAGCTGGTCAAGGTCGCCGAGTCCCTGCTGCTGATCGTGCTGATCACCGAGTCCGGCCGCGTCGATCAGCGCACGGTCCCGGTGCTGGCCGCCCGGCCTGCCGAGTTCTACGTGGATCTGCGCGACCAGCTGAACCGCTATATCGCCGGCCGCGAGGTCACCGATCTCGAGCGGCCCGTGGCAGACCTGCTGGAGGTCACCCCGCACGCGGACAAGGCCTCCGTCGCGGAGGTGACCGAGGCGCTGTCGGCCCTCGCCGCCACCCGCGCCGAGGACCGCATCATGCTCGCCGGGACCGCCAACATCGCCCGCTCCGCCGAGGACTTCGCGCGGGATGTGGAGCCGTTGCTGGACGTTCTCGAGGAGCAGCTGGTGCTGCTGCGGCTGTTCACCGAGATGCACGCCTCGCCGGGGTCCGTCGAGGTGCGCATCGGCTCGGAGCTGGAGGACCAGGTCCTCCAGCAGGCGGCTGTGGTTGGCGCCGGGTACGGTGCCGGCTCGCACCTGGCGATCCTCGGCCCCAGTCGTATGGACTACGTCAGCGGCATCTCCACCGTCCAGGCCATCGCCCGGTACGTCTCCCGCTATCTCGAATGACCCGCGCGTGCGCGCACGCCTCGCACCGCGTTCCCGACCGCAAGCACCCACCGCCCCGCGCCCGCTCGCCGCACGCCGCGGCCCCCGGACGCCCCGACTCCCCGGTAAGGATCCTTCACCGTGAACGATGACTACTACGAGCTCCTCGGCGTCTCCCGCGACGCCTCCACCGAGGAGATCAAGAAGGCGTACCGGAAGCTCGCCCGCACCCTCCACCCGGACGTGAACCCCGATCCCGAGGCCTCCGAGCGGTTCAAGAAGGTCTCCCAGGCCTACGAGACGCTCTCGAACCCCGACAAGCGCCGCCAGTACGACATGGGCGGCGGCCCGGGCATGGGTGGCGGGTTCCCCGGCGGCGGTGGCGCCGGATTCGACTTCAACGACATCTTCGACATGTTCGCCGGCGCCGCCGGCATGCGCGGCCGCGGCCAGGGTCCGGTGCCCCGTCAGCGCCGCGGCGGCGATGTCCTGCGCCGGGTCAAGATCGACCTGCGCGACGTCGTCTTCGGCACCGAGGAGGAGGTCACCTTCCGCACCGCAGTGCGCTGTGAGCGCTGCGACGGCTCCTGCTGCGAGCCCGGCACCAGCCCCACCCGCTGCACCGCCTGCAACGGCAGCGGCCACGTCCAGCGCGTCGCCCAGTCGTTGCTGGGCCAGATGGTGACCATGGCACCGTGCCCGACCTGCGAGGGCCACGGCGACGTCATCGAATCCCCGTGCACCGCCTGCTCGGGCCACGGACGCACGCCCGCTGAGCGCAGCGTGACCGTGCGCATCCCCTCCGGCGTCGAGAACGGCACCCGCATCCAGCTGCGCGGCGAGGGCGAGACCGGTGAGGCCGGCGGTCCTGCCGGCGACCTGTTCGTCGAGCTCGCGGTCAACGAGCACGAGATGTTCGAGCGCGACGGCGACGACCTCGTGGTGACCATGTCCGTGCCCATGACTTCTGCCGCCCTGGGTGCGACGATCCCGCTGGAGACCTTCGACGGCACCGAGGAGATCGACGTCAAGCCCGGCTCCCAGCCCGGCGAGGAGATCACCCTCAAGGGCCTCGGGGTGACTCCGCTGCGCCGTGAGCGCCGCGGGGACATCCGCGTCGTCCTGGACGTCTCCGTGCCGACCTCGCTGAGCGACGAGGAGAGGGAGCTGCTCGAGCAGTTCGCCGCGATGCGGGGAGACGAGAGCACCCGCCGCCGCGGCCACGGCCCCTTCGCCAAGCTCCGCGACCGCCTGCGCGAGTTCTGAGCCGGCGCCGACGGGAGAGGTGAGCGCCCATGCCGACGACCCCGCCCGGCTTCCTGATCCTCGATGATGCCCTCGCCGCCGCCCGCGCGGGTGAGGCGCTCACGCTCGACGGCGACGAGGGCCGGCACGCGGCAAAGGTGGCCCGCATCGGCGTGGGCGAGCAGGTGCTGCTCACCGACGCCCCCGGCCGGCAGGTCCTCGCCGAGGTGACCGTCGCGCACAAGGACGCCCTGGAGCTGGAGCTGCTGGCCGATCCGACGCCTGCGGTGCAGCGGCTTCCCCTGCTCAGCCTCGTCCAGGCACTGGCCACCGGTGGCCGCGATGAGCAGGCGATCGAGTCCGCGACCGAGCTGGGCGCGGATCGGATCGTGCCGTGGATCGCGCAGCGCTCCGTCTCCGTCTGGCGCGGGGAGAAGCTGCGCAAGGGGAGGCAGCGCTGGGCCGGGACCGTGCGAGCGGCCGTGAAGCAGTGCCGCCGTGCGGGGATCCCCGTAGTCGACGAGCCGGTGACGACCAAGGAGCTCGTCGCCGACGTCAGGTCGCGCACCGAGGGCGGCTCGCTGGTGCTGGTCCTGCATGAGCAGGAATCGGTGGGCCTGATGGGCCTCGCCGATCAGCTGCGCCGGGCGAGCGAGGACGGCACCGAGGAGATCATGGTGGTGGTCGGGCCCGAGGGCGGCATCTCCCCGGAGGAGCTGGACGCCCTGCATGCGGCGGGCGCCCGCTCCGTCCTGCTCGGTCCCGAGGTGCTGCGCTCCTCGACCGCCGGTCCCGCGGCACTCGCGGTTCTCAGCAGCCTGGTGGGGCGCTGGGGCTGACCCTGCGGCGGGAGTCGACCAGCCAGGGTGCGCGAGAACTCGCGCGGGAGCCTTGATCAGCCCGCGTGCGCGGGAACCTCGGCGGCCAGGGCCTCGGCGGCCTCGTGCAGCTGAGCGACCTTCTCCTCGCGGACCGACAGCTCGCCCCCGGCCGAGAGGTCCTCGCCGAAGCCCAGCCCGATGGTGTCCACCACGTCTGCGCCGACGCGCGTCATCAGCGCCTCCAGCACCGGCAGCACCTCGTTCGCATCCCGCCAGCCGTAACCGACCAGCAGGGTGGGCAGGTCGTTCCACTCGGCGTAGAGGAAGTCGATCGCGTTCTTCAGGGCGCCGGGGTAGGAGCCGTTGTACTGCGGGGTGAGAATGACGGTGGCATCCAGCGCGGCGATGCGCTGCGCCCAGCTGCGGCCGTGAGCGGTCGTCTTGTCCCCACCGGCCCGAGGGGCGGCGGGCTCGTCGAAGGCGGGGAGTGCGACCTCGCGCAGGTCGATGAGGTCCACGTCGAAGCGGTCGCCGACGGTCTCGGCGACCCACTGGGCGACGTGCTCCCCGACACGGTTGGGGCGGGCACTGGCGATGATGATTCCGAGCTTTGTCATGATGATTGAACGTTCTCATACATCGGCCGGGGTATGGCCAGCTGGTACGCGCCGCGTGTGCGATGACTCGCTCCCGGCCGGTACCGCTCCCGTAGACTTCGGACATGGGAAACACCGCCGCCGACGACCGCGACCCCGACTGCATCTTCTGCAAGATCGTGGCCGAGGAGATCCCCTCGGACCGCGTGTACGAGGACGATCAGGTGATCGCCTTCCGGGATCTGCATCCGAAGGCGCCCCTGCACGTTCTCGTGGTCCCGCGCCGGCACCGGCGCGACGTTCGGGAGCTGGCCGAACAGCCCGAACTGCTCGCCCGCACCGCCTCCGTCGCCTCGAAGGTCGCCTCGGACCTGGGCGATGGCGATTTCCGTCTGATCTTCAACACCGGCGCCAGCGCCGGGCAGACCGTATTCCATGTGCACGCGCACGTCCTCGCGGGCGGATCGCTCGCAGAAGAAGAGATGTGACCGACTTTGACTGATGCTGTGAACCCGCCCCCGGGCCGCACCCCCGAGGTGCATGAACGGAGGCTGGCGATCCCCGATCACCTCAGCCCGTTCCAGGTGCTCGGCGAGAACGATCAGGCCCTGGCCGCCCTCGAGGACGCCGTCCCCGACACCGATGTCCACGTGCGCGGCCACCAGGTCACCCTGCGCGGCACCGAGGACGCCCTGCGCCGCAGCGAGCACATCATGCGCAGTCTCATCGGACTCGCCGGCAGCGGTCAGGCCGTCACCGCCGAGGCCGTCCAGCGCGCGGCGAACCTGTACGGCGACGAGCGTGCCCAGGGCGAGCAGCTCGAACAGGTGCTCTCACGCACGATCCTCTCCTCCCGCGGGCGCAGCATCCGCCCCAAGACCCTCGGACAGCAGAAGTACATCGAGGCGATCGAAACCTCGACCATCACCTTCGGCATCGGCCCCGCCGGCACCGGCAAGACCTACCTCGCCGTCGCCATGGCGGTTCAGCAGCTGCTGAACAAGGAGGTCAACCGGATCATCCTCACGCGGCCCGCGGTGGAGGCGGGGGAGCGGCTGGGATTCCTCCCGGGCTCGCTGAACGAGAAGATCGATCCCTACCTGCGGCCGCTCTACGACGCGCTGCACGACATGCTCGATCCCGAGTCGATTCCGCGGCTGATGGCCGCCGGGACCATCGAGGTCGCACCGCTGGCCTACATGCGCGGGCGCACCCTGAACGACGCCTTCGTCATCCTCGACGAAGCGCAGAACACCACGCCCGAGCAGATGAAGATGTTCCTGACCCGCCTCGGCTTCAACTCCACCATGGTCGTCACCGGCGACGTCACCCAGGTCGACCTGCCCGGCTCCCAGAAGAGCGGACTGCGAGTGGTCGAGCAGGTCCTCTCCGGCGTCGGCGACATCTCGTTCTGCCGGCTGTCCCCGCGCGACGTGGTCCGCCATCGGCTCGTCACCGACATCGTCGAGGCCTACGGACGCTGGGAGGTCGGCCCCGGCGGCAACCGCGAATCCCGACGCCGCGCCACGAAGGGCAATGGATCATGACCATCGAGATCCGCAACGAGACCACCACCAGCGTCGACGAGCGCGAGTTCGTCGAACTCGCCCGCTTCGTGTTCGAGACGATGCACCTGAATCCGGCCACCGAGATGTCGATCCTCTTCGTCGACGAGGAGGCGATGGAGAAGCTCCACGTGCAGTGGATGGACGAGCCCGGGCCCACCGATGTGCTGAGCTTCCCCATGGACGAGCTGACTCCGGGCACTCCCGAGCATCCGGCGCCGGAGGGTCTGCTCGGCGACGTCGTCCTGTGCCCCAGCGTCGCGGCGAAGCAGGCCGCCGCGGCCGGCCACAGCGCCGTCGAGGAGATGATGCTGCTGACCTGTCACTCCATCCTCCACCTGCTGGGATACGACCACATGGAGGAGGACGAGCGCCGCGTCATGTTCGACCTCCAGCGCAAGCTGCTGCTGACGTTCCTCGCGTCCCGGCGCGAGAGGTGACCGCCGACCCCGCGCCGCGTCCCATCCCGCGGGACGGATCACGCACATGCTGACCGGTGCCCTCCTCATCCTGACCCCGCTGGCGCTGGCGGCACTCGTGATCGCTGCCCTGCTCGGCGCCGTCGACTCCGCGCATCTGGTCGTCTCCCGCGGGACCCTGGAGAAGGCCGTCGGGGACCGGCCGGCCCCGGTCCGGGACCGTGTCCTGGCCCAGCACGCCGATGCCGCACGCACCCTCGCCTCGGTCGCGCTCGGTCGCGTGCTGGCAGAGACCCTCGCCGTCGTCTCGGTGGCGGGCATCGCCTACACCGCCCTGGACGTCCCCGGCGCAGCGGGATGGGCACTGCCCGCCCTGGTCACCGTGGTGATCGCCGGGACGCTGCTGCTGACGGTCCTCGCGATCTCCCCGCGAGCCATCGGCCGCCGCCGACCCGAGTCGGTCCTCATCGCCAACCGCCTGCTGGTGGCCGCGGCCCGCGGGCTGCTGTGGCTGCCCGCCGGCGCGCTGGCGCGGGTCGGGCAGAACCGCGCAGCGTGGTCCGGTGGGCAGGAAGGCGGCGAGGACGGTGCCGAGAACGCCCGTCGCACCGTCGACCGCGCCCTGGAGGACGAGCACGTCGCCGACGGCGAGCGGGACATGATCCAGGGAGTCTTCGACCTGCGCGGCACCATGGTGCGGGAGCTGATGGTCCCCCGGACCGACATGGTGGCGATCGCCGAGGACGCCCCGGCGCAGGAGGCTGTCCGCCTGTTCGTGCGCTCGGGCTTCTCCCGCATCCCGGTGATCGGCGAGAGCGCCGACGATCTGCGCGGCATGCTCTACGTCAAAGACGTGCTCAAGGCGATCCATTCACCGTGGGATCCGAGCCCGGACCGTCCTGTCGCGGAGATCATGCGTCCCGCCCGGTTCGTGCCCGAGTTCGTCGCGGCCGACGAGGTGCTGCGGCAGATGCAGACCAGCCACGTCCACATCACCGTGGTGGTCGACGAGTACGGCGGCGTCTCCGGCATCGTCACCATCGAGGACATCCTCGAGGAGATCGTGGGCGAGATCGCCGACGAGCACGACCCTGCCGAACCCGAGATCGAGGACCTCGGGGACGGCCGCTACCGTGTGCCCGCACGGGCCGGGCTCTCGGAGGTCGGCGAGCTCTTCGACCGCGAGATCGAGGACGACGACATCGACAGCGTCGGCGGGCTGCTGGGCAAGGTGACCGGCCACGTGCCCATCGTCGGGTCCCGCGCCGAGGCCTACGGACTCGCCCTGGAAGCGGAGCAGACCGCAGGGCGACGCCGCAGACTCTCCACCGTGATCGTCTCGCGGGCGCAGCCGCCCGAGGACCCAGCGGCCGAGACCGACCAGGAGGACGAGGATGACTGATCACCAGGACAGCAATGACGAACAGAGCCCGAGCATGAACACCGAGCAGGAATCCCCCGTCCATCGCGCGGGCTTCGTCGCCCTGGTGGGCCGGCCCAACGTCGGCAAGTCCACCCTGACCAACGCTCTGGTGGGGGAGAAGGTCGCGATCACCTCCACCAAGCCCCAGACCACCCGGCGTGCGATCCGCGGCATCGTCACCGGGCCGGACTCCCAGATCATCCTGGTCGACACCCCCGGTATGCACCGGCCCCGCACGCTGCTGGGGGAGCGTCTGAACGACCTGGTGCGCGAGACCCTCAGCGAGGTCGATGTGGTGGGCTTCTGCCTGCCCGCGGACCAGAAGATCGGTCCCGGTGACCGGTTCATCGCCCAGGATCTTGCCGAGATGCGCAGCGGCCGGCGCGGCCCCCGCCTGATCGCGATCGTGACCAAGACGGATCTTGTGGCCCGCGACCGGCTGGCCGAGCACCTCATGGCCGTGGACCAGCTCATCGACTTCGACGAGATCGTGCCGATCTCCGCCGTCACCGGCGAGCAGGTCGACGTGCTCCTGGACGTGGTCGCCACGCACCTACCCGAGAGCCCGCAGCTCTACCCCGACGACCAGCTCACCGAGGAGACCCGCGATGACCGCATCTCCGAACTGATCCGGGAGGCGGCGCTCGAGGGCGTGCGCGACGAGCTCCCGCACTCGATCGCCGTGGTGGTCGAGGAGGTCGTCGAGACAGACCCCGACGGGGACCCCTTCGCAGAGGTCGCACCGGGCGAGGGACGCCTGGTGGTGCGTGCGACGCTGTTCGTCGAGCGCGACAGCCAGAAGGGCATCATCATCGGCAGGGGCGGGTCCCGGCTCAAGGACGTCGGCTCCCGTGCCCGCACGGAGATCAACGAGCTGCTGGGGCGCAAGGTGCACCTGGACCTGCGGGTGAAGATCGCCAAGGACTGGCAGCGCGATCCCAAGCAGCTTGGTCGCCTGGGCTTCTGACGTGCGCTGTCTCGGATCGCGAGCGTCGATCGACGCCCGCTCGCGCGGTGCTACCGTGACCAGCGTGAGTGGATCGCTTCTGCTGCTTAGCCGCCGCGTCGGGACCTGAACGCCGGGACCCCGCCGCGGCTGACGTGCTGTCCGGCGACCGGTACCCCAGCGAGAAGGATTCCCTCATGAACGAGACCACCACCTCGTCCGCCGCCACCTCGTCCGCTGCGCCGTCCGCGCCGGAGATCGCCGCCGTCGGCGATCCGTCGGCTCCCGTCCTCGGCTCCACGGGCGATACACCGCAGCAGCCCTCGGGCATGCCCACCCACCGGTATCTGCCCTTCCACGAGCAGATCCGCGTCGAGCTGCCGGACCGCACCTGGCCGACCCGGCGCGTCACCCGCGCCCCCCGCTGGTGCGCCGTCGACCTGCGCGACGGGAACCAGGCCCTCATCGACCCCATGAACTCCGAGCGCAAGCTGCGCATGTTCGAGCTCCTGGTCGCGATGGGATACAAGGAGATCGAGGTCGGGTTCCCGGCCGCCTCCCGCACCGACTTCGACTTCGTGCGCACCCTCATCGAGGAGGACCGGATCCCCGAAGATGTGTCCATCCAGGTCCTCACCCAGTGCCGCGAGCACCTCATCGAGCGCACGTACCAGGCGATCGCGGGCGCGAAGCGGGCGGTCGTGCACCTGTACAACTCGACCTCCGTCGTCCAGCGCGACGTCGTCTTCCGGGCCGACGAGGACGCGGTCCTGGACATCGCCGTCCAGGGCGCGCTGCTGTGCACCAAGTACGCCGAGACGATCCCGGAGACGGCGATCACCTATCAGTACTCCCCGGAGTCCTACACGGGCACCGAGCTCGACTACGCCCTGCGCGTGTGCAATGCGGTGATCGACGTCGTGAAGCCGACGCCGAGCGACAAGATGATCATCAATCTGCCGGCGACCGTGGAGATGGCCACCCCGAACGTCTACGCCGATTCGATCGAGTGGATGCACCGCCACCTCGACCGCCGGGATTCCCTCGTGCTGTCCCTGCATCCCCACAACGACCGCGGCACCGGGGTCGCCGCCGCCGAGCTGGGCTACCTCGCCGGGGCCGACCGCATCGAGGGCTGCCTGTTCGGCAACGGCGAGCGCACCGGCAACGTCGATCTGGTGACCCTCGGCCTGAACCTGTTCACCCAGGGGATCGACCCGCAGATCGACTTCTCCGATCTCGACGAGGTGCGCCGCACGGTCGAGCACTGCAACCAGATGCCGGTGCCCGAGCGCAGCCCCTACGGCGGCGACCTCGTCTTCACGGCGTTCTCCGGCTCCCACCAGGACGCCATCAAGAAGGGCCTGGAGCGGATGCAGAGCGACGCTGAGGCTGCCGGGAAGGACGTCGCCGACGCCGTCTGGCGGGTCCCGTACCTGCCGGTCGACCCCAAGGACCTGGGACGCTCCTACGAAGCGGTCATCCGCGTGAACTCGCAGTCCGGCAAGGGCGGGATGGCCTACCTCCTGCGCACCGAGCACGGCCTCGACCTCCCGCGACGCCTGCAGATCGAGTTCTCCGGCATCGTCCAGGACAAGACCGACTCGGACGGCGGTGAGGTCTCCGCCGAGCAGCTCTGGGACGCGTTCACCGACGAGTACCTGCCCTCCCACGAGGAGGCCCGCCGGTGGGGCCGCTTCAGCGTGCGCAGCATGACCCAGGAATCCACCGGCGAGGGCGCCGACCGCATCACCGTCCAGCTCGTCATCGACGGGCAGGAGCACGAGATCACCGGGATCGGCAACGGTCCGCTCGACGCCTTCGTCAAGGCCCTGGCCGAGCGCAAGATCGATGTGCGGATCCTCGACTACGCCGAGCACGCCCTGACCGAGGGCGACGACTCCCTGGCGGCGTCGTACATCGAGTGCGAGATCGGGGACCGGATCTTCTGGGGCGTCGGCATCGACGGATCCATCACCCGGGCATCCCTCGAGGCGATCATCTCCGCCCTGAACCGCGAGCACCGCGCGCGGCTCTGAACGCCTTCCGGGCTGAGCGCGCCGCAGGCTCAGAGCGTCTCGGAGCCGGAGCGGCCGTCCTCGCCCAGCGCTCGGGTCGCCGTCGGCGTGTCGTCGACCCGGGCGTCCGGGTCAGGAATCACGGGCATCTCGCCGGTGAGGGTGGACTGGGTGGGCGCCGGCAGCTCCCAGTCCGCCGCTGGATCGCCGTCAGCCGCGCCCGGCGCCTCGGACTCGGAGCCACTGCGTGCCTGGTGCGCCGCCCGGTGGCTGGTCACGGTGACGCCGATGCTCGCGCCGACGACGAAGACCGCCGCGGCGACCCGCAGCAAGGTGGCCTCCTGCCCGATCATCACCACGCCCGCGATCAGCGCGACCACCGGTCCGAGGCTGAGCAGGATCCCGAACACGTGGCGGGGAAGGCGCCGGAGAGCAGCGAGTTCGAGGCTGTAGGGCAGCACGGACCCCAGCACGGCGGTGCCGGCGGCCAGAGCGAGGAGCTGCGGGTCCATGAGTCCGATCAGCGCTCCCGGGGCGCCGAGGGGCAGCACCACCAGCGCCCCGATCGCCATGGCGACCGCGAGCCCACCCTGGCCGGGCACCAGCTTGCCCACCCTGGCGCTGGCGAGCACGTACAGGCCCCAGCAGGCGGCCGCGAACAGAGCGAACAGCACCCCGATCCCGTCCAGGGCCCCCGCGCCGGTGAAGGATTCGAGACCGAACAGGCTGACTCCGGCGAGGGCGAGCGCCACCCACAGCAGATCGGTGCGACGCGTCGAGAGCACCGCCGAGACCGTCAGCGGTCCGAGGAACTCGATCGCGACCGCCGTGCCCAGAGGGATGCGGTCGATCGCGCTGTAGAAGCTGCCGTTCATGGCGCCGACGATGACTCCGAAGGCCGCCACCGCGATCCACTGCTGCCGGGTGAAGCGGTGGAACTTCGGGCGGACGATCACCATCAGCAGCACGGCCGCCAGGCCCAGACGCAGCGCCGTGGTCCCCCAGGAGCCGAGCGCGGGGAAGAGATGGGTCGCCAGGGCCGCCCCGAACTGGACCGAGAAGCACGAGCCTAGGATGAACAGGATGGGCACCACCGGCGGGCCCGCAGCGACCGTACCGTCCGCCGCAGTGCCGGCGGTGCCCGCCGGGGCCGGACCGGCCTGCGCCCGGCCACTCGATGTGCCGTCGGCCGGAGCGGGTCCGGACGGTGCGGGGCCGGCGGAGTAACCAGGTGTCTTCACGACTCCACTGTGCCCGGCCGGGCCCGGCCGGTCCACTTCGCGGGCGCGCAGGTCACATCTCGTTCGGGAGAACGACAGACAGGGCCGTGGGGGTCCGGGTAGACAGGTGCCATGACGACGCACTCGGAGGACGAGGCCCCGCTTCCGCACAGTACGAGCTCCGCACCCGAGCCCGGCGCTCACACCGACCCTCAGCATGGCGACACTCAGGCCGGAGCACCGGGTCATGCGCACGGCGAGGGAGGCGGCACGCTGCTCGGCCGATGGCAGGGCCTCGCACTGCTCGTGGTGCTCCTGGCCGCCGCCACGATCGGATTCTCCTCCCGGGGCGTGAGCACCCCGGTCGGCGCCGATGCGAGTTCGGACGTCTTCAGCGCTGCGCGGGCGAGCGAGGCCGCCGCGCCCGCGGTCGCGGAGCCTCGGCCCGTCGGCTCCGATGCCGATGCCGAGGCCCACGCCCTGCTCTCGGACCGTCTGGCCGAGCTCGGCTTCGAGACCACCACGCAGGAGTCGATCGGCGCCCGGACGGTCCCCGGTGCCGATACCGACACGGGCGCCGGCTTCGGCTCGGCGGGCTACACCCGCAACCTGGTCGCGACCCGACCCGGCACCGATCCCACGGGCACCATCGTGCTGGGAACGCACATCGATTCGGTGCCCAATGCGCCGGGGGCGGCCGATGCCGGGGTCGGGCTCGCCGTGATCCTCGAGACCGTCCGCGCCCTGGGACCCGAGGCGCAGCGCAACGACCTCGTGATCCTCCTGGTCGACGGCGAGGAGCCCGGCCTGCTCGGCTCGCAGGCCTTCGTCGACGCGCACGCCGGCGACCTCACCGAGCCTGTCGTGGTCCTGAACCACGAAGCCCGCGGCGTCTCCGGTCGCCCCACGGTGACGCGATCGAACGGGCCCATGCACCCGGTGTACGGCGCCATGCCGCATCCCGAGTTCGAGTCCCTCACCGGCGCCCTGTTCGAGTTCATCCCCAACGACACCGACTTCACCGTGTACCGCGAGGCGGGCTGGTGGGGCATGGACATGGCGATCACGGACGACTCGTGGGCGTATCACAGCCCCCAGGACGACGCCGCCCATCTGGACCGGGGCACCCTCCAACACTACGGCGACATGACCCTGGCGCTGACCCGGGACCTGGCGCAGCGGGATCTCGGCGCGCTCGAGGAACGGGCCGGGGAGCAACCGGTCCAGACCACCGCTCCGTGGGGGATCATCGCCCTGCCACCGGCCGCGGTGGGCGTCATCAGCGTCCTCGCCCCCATGGCGCTGCTGGCGGCCGTGCTGGTGCGGCGCCGGCGCGGCGAGCTCACCCTTCCCGGCGTCCTGGGCGGCGTGCTCGCGGGCCTGGTGGCGGTGATGTTCGGCGCCGGAGCCGGGGCGCTGCTGTGGGAGGCGGCCGCCGCAGCGAGCCCCGAGATGCTCTCGCAGACGACGTGCGAGCCCGTCCGCGCCGAGCTGTTCTTCGTCGCCGAGCTGATGGCCGCTGCGGCCGTGGTGGCGGGCGCGTGGGTGCTGGCACGGATCCTCATCACGCGCCAGGCACTCCTCCATGGCGCGGCGATCACGATGCTGCTTCTGCTGACCTCTCTCGGCCTGCTCCTTCCCGGTCTCGGGATGGCCATGATCCTGCCGGCCGCAGTCGCCGCGATCGGGGCGCTGGCCGCGGTGCTCCTCCCGCCCGCTGTGGGACTGGTGGTGCGGGCGGTGGCGCTGGTGGTCGTCGGCTGGACGCTCGGCGCGCAGATCTCGGCGCTGATGGAGTTCGGCATCGCCTCCTCGGCCGGTGGGCTGGCCGGGACCACGATCCTGACCGTGGCGGCCGCCGCGCCACTGTTCCTGGGTCGCCGGGTGCGGGCGCGCCACCGAGCTCGGCGCCCGCACCGCGTGCTGATCCCCGTCCTCCCGGCGGTGCTCGCGATCGGGCTGACCCTCGGAGCCTCCGCCGTCACCCTCGCCTCCCCGGAGCCGATCCAGGAGCGCGTCACCGCACATGTGGACGGGGCGAGCGGGCAGACGACCTGGGAGGCCACCGGCACCACCGACTGGGGTGAGCAGCTGGACGGGACGACCGCGACCACCGAGCTGGAGCCGCTGACGTACGACCTGCGGGCCGACACGGCCGACGGGAGGACGGACGCGGAGCTGACCATCACCGCGCCACGGGACGCCTCCGAGTTCCTGCTCGTGCCGGAGGAGGGGACGCTGACCGACGTCACGGTCGACGGGACCCCCGTCCGTGCCGACGGCGGCCTGGGTGAGGTCCGCATCGTCGGGGTGCGCGCGGGGCAGACGATCACCATCGAGTTCTCGCTCGCCGCCGGCGCCGAGCTGACGGTGCGCGAGACGATCTTCGAGCCGTCTCTCGCCGGTGGCTGGACGGAGCCCGCGGAGGACGTCTCCCTCGTGCAGCCCCACGTCACGGTGAGCTCCACGATCCGGACGAGCTGAACAGGGCATCGAGAACACCAGGGCGACTCTGCACGCGGCATCGCGAGAACTCCGGTCCCGATCCGGTCATCGTCCGTGGGCCGGCCTCACCCTCCCAGCGGGACGGCGCCCAGCACCTCGTGCAGCGGACCACCGGAACGGCCCTGCCCGAGGCGGGAGGTGACCAGCTCGATCTCGTCGGTCCGCCACATCGGCCCGCGGTAGACGGAGAGCGCATGGACGGCGTCGGCGAGCATCACCTGCGTCGGATCCGGCTGCGGCGGGTCCCAGCGCGAACGACGGCGGCGCGCTCGCGGTGCCCGGGCGGAGACCCGTGCGACCGTGAGGTGGGCCCGCCGGCGCTCACGATCCTCCTCGCCCAACAGCTGTTCGCTCAAAAGGGCGCCGAGACGATCGACCTCCCCGCCGACCCCGATCCACAGCGTGCGGCTGCTGAACGTCCCCGCCCCGGAGAGCTGCAGATCCATCGGCTCGTGCCGCGCGGCCACCTCGGCGAGCGAGGCCAGGGCCTCATCGACCGCCCCGTCGGGCAGGTCGGGACGGAAGGCGAGAGTCAGATGCCACTGGGCGGCGTCTCCCCAGCGCAAGGAGAGTCCCGTCCGCGACCGCACCTCGTCCAGTGCGGAGGCGAGATGGTCCAGGGCATCCGGTGAGGGCCGGATCGAGACGAAGACCCGCATCATGCGGCCGGCGGGAAGCTCTCCCTGGCCGCCTTCGCGATCCGTGCCAGCTGAGCACGGTCCCCGATGGCCCCCAGCACGCCGCCGAGGCCGGGGATCGCCTTGCCGAACAGACGCACCGAGCGCAGGCCGAACTTGCGCAGGATCCGCCCGCCGATGGCGCCGGCGACGGCGGACTGAGGACTGGTCGGCAGGCGCTTGGCGACGGTGCGCGTGGCGACTCCGGCGACCGGACCGAGCCCGACGTTCTTGAGCACGTCCCCGGATTCCTCGCCCATCAGCGCTGCCAGGACGCGGACCCGGACGTCCTCGTCGTCGACGTCGTACCCGCGCACCACGGCGATGGCGCCGACCATGCGGGTGGACTGGACGTAGAACTCGACCACGTTGGTCGGCAGCAGGATGGGGAGCGTGAAGATGCCGCCGAGACCGGTGAGGAAGCCCGCCACGGTCACGCCGCGGCGATGGCGACGCACGATGCGGCGGATCGCGACCTCCGGGCGCTTCCGCCCCCGGCCGCGCTGCGCCCACCGGGCGATGTCCTGCGCCGAGGAGTAGCTGAGCTTGCCGTCCAGTCCGATGTCGCGGAACGTCTCGACCAGGCGCTGGAGCGCTCCACCGCTCGCGTCCGCGGCGGCCGGCTCGCTCTCGGCGCGAGGACCTCTGCGGGCCTCCTTCAGCGCCTGACGTGCCGTGCTGGTGGTCCTGCGGTCACGGCGCAGCATTCCGAGGATGCCCACGGCGAATCCCTCCTCGTCTCGTCTCCGGCTGCCCGGACGGGCGCCCATCGCGTGCGGCCATCATGCCGTCGTCGGGCGCTGACGGCGACACGTCCCGACCATTCGGTGCGGCGGGCCGGGGCCCTCGGCGCCCACCATGGCCCGGGACCACCGATCGCGCGGGTCGCCCTGAGCACTGACGTGATGGACCTCCTGGCCGACACCGCTCGCAGGTGCGCCCGTCCGTGAGCCCCTGGTCGTAGGCTCGAGGCACCATGCAGCAGAAGCTCTATCGAGACGATGCGATCGTCCTGCGCACCCACCCCTTGGGCGAGGCCGATCGCATCATCACGCTGCTGACCAGGCGCCACGGCAAGGTGCGTGCGGTCGCCAAGGGCGTGCGCCGCACCGGCAGCCGCTTCGGTGCCCGTCTGGAGCCGTTCAGCCTCGTCGACCTCCAGCTGCACGCGGGCAAGAATCTGCACACCGTCACCCAGGTCGTGACCATCGAACCGTTCGCCGTGGCGATCAGCGCGGACTACGGCCGCTTCACCGCCGCCAGCGCCATGCTCGAGACCACCGACCGGCTCACCGA
This sequence comes from Brachybacterium sp. SYSU DS0246, assembly GCF_059391765.1. Lineage (NCBI taxonomy): Bacteria > Bacillati > Actinomycetota > Actinomycetes > Micrococcales > Dermabacteraceae > Brachybacterium > Brachybacterium sp. SYSU DS0246. The sequence continues at coordinate 46,330 of NZ_JBZXYT010000004.1, forward strand.
CGAGGTCGTCGATCCCAGCCAGCGCGGTTTCCTGATGCTGGTCGGCGCGCTGCGCGCGATGGGGGAGGGCCGGGTCGCACCGCCCCTGGTGCTGGACTCCTTCCTCCTGCGCACCCTCGCCGTCTCCGGGTGGGCCCCCGAGCTGCGGATGTGCGCCTCCTGCGGCGCTCCCGGCCCGCATCACGCCCTGGACGTCCGCGCGGGCGGGCTGGTCTGCACCGGGTGCCGCCGTCCCGGGGCGATCGCGGTGCGGCAGTCGGCGATCGAGCACATGATCTTCCTGCTGGCGGGGGACTGGGAGAATGTCGTCCCGGCCGAGGACACGGTGGCCCACGAGGCCGGTCGCCTGATCAGCGACACCGTGACCTGGCACCTGGAGCGTTCGGTGCGCTCCCTGAGCTACGTCGAGCGCTGAGCGCGTCCGCGCGAGAGACCCTGGAGGAGACCTTATGCCCGGCGCATCCGAGCGCGGAGGCGAGCAGCCGTTCGAGCACCCCAGCGGCGCGCAGCCCCCCGATCTGCCCGCACCCACCATCCCCGCCCACGTCGCAGTGGTGATGGATGGCAACGGCCGCTGGGCCAACCAGCGCGGACTGCCGCGCACCGCCGGTCACGAGGCCGGCGAGGCCGCACTGCTGGACGTCGTCGCCGGCGCTCTCCAGATCGGCGTCACGCACCTGTCCGCCTATGCCTTCTCCACGGAGAACTGGAAGCGGTCCCCCGACGAGGTCCGCTTCCTGATGGGCTTCTCGCGCTCGGTGCTGCGCCGCCAGCGGGACACCTTGAACTCCTGGGGCGTGCGGATCGTGTGGATCGGCCGCGCGCAGCGGCTGTGGGGCAGCGTGATCCGGGAACTCCAGGAGGCCGAGCAGCTCACGCGCGAGAACACCCGGATGACGCTGTACATGTGCGTGAACTACGGGGGCCGCGCCGAGATCGTCGACGCCGTGCGCGCCGTCGCCGAAGAGGCACGCGCCGGCCGGCTCAGCGGGCGCGGGATCACCGAGAAGACCCTCACCAAGCATCTGATCGACCCCGGGATGCCCGACGTGGACCTGTTCCTGCGCACCAGCGGGGAGCAGCGCACCTCGAACTTCCTGCTGTGGCAGTCGGCCTACGCGGAACTCGTGTTCGTCCCGGAGCTGTGGCCCGACATCGACCGCCGGGTCCTGTGGCGGGCGATCACGGAGTACGCGCGCCGCGACCGCCGCTACGGGGGAGCGATCGATGCGCTCGCGGCCGACGAGCCCCCGGCGGGCGATGGCACGTCGACGGGATCCGCGCCGGCTCGGTCCTGACTTCGCCCGCTGCTCAGCGCATCCCATCGGTCCCCTCAGCGCATCCCGTCGGAGCCCTCGCCCGTATCGACCGCCGCCTCGTCGGGGTCTGCGCCCACCTCTGCGGGATCGGCTGCCCGGCGCCCGCGCGCGCGACGTACCAGGACGAGGACGCCGGCCGCGAGCGCGAGCAGCACCACGGCGGCGACCCCGGGGCTGCGCAGGAACAGCTCGACCCACAGGAACAGCGCGGTGAGGCCGACGGTCGCGTAGACCACCGCCCATGCGAGCCCGCCGATGGCCAGTGCGGGCAGGTAGCGACGCAGCGGCATCCCGGTGAGCCCGGCGGCGGCATTGGCGGCCGTCTGGAAGCCGACGGTCAGGAAGCTGATCGCCACGACGGGTGCGCCGCGGCGGTTGACGATGCCGATGGCGCGGACCACGCGCGGACGGCGCAGCAGATCAGCGACGCGACCGCGGTCCGCGAGCCGGTTCGCACCGCGGCCGAGGGCATAGGTGCCGCCGGCGCGCAGAAGGATCACCAGATAGAGCAGAGCGATCGCCGGCAGCAGCGGCAGCGATCCGATCCACTCCATCATCTGCTCGGCTCCGTCATCGGGGTCATCGGGCCCGCTGCGTCATGAGGTCTGCGCCATCATCAGGTCGCCCTCATCCGGAGACGGCCCGGTCCGCGGGAGCGTGCTCGGTGCACAGCCCGAAGACCTCCAGCGTGTGGTCGAGGTCGGTGAAGCCGTTCCTGCCGGCGATCGAGGTCATGGCGGCCTCGAGCTCGGGAGCGAGGAACTCGACGGTGCGCCCGCATTCGCGGCACACCAGATGGTGATGGTGGCCGCTGTCGGCGCACTGGCGGTACAGCGCCTCGCCGTCATCGGCGACGAGCACGTCGAGGCTGCCGGCCTTGCTCAGCGCCTGCAGATTGCGGTACACGGTCGCCAGGCCGACGGTCTCCCCGTCGGCCTTCATCTGCTCGTGGATCTGCTGGGCGCTGCGGAAGTCATCCTGTCGCGAGAGCGTCTCGAGGATCGCGGCACGCTGGCGGGTGTTCCGTTGCATCCCTCCATTGTCCCTGATCCGGTTCGGGACCTCCATCCCGACGTGATCGGACGGACTCATCCGCGCGCTGCGTCCATCGCCTCGGGCTCCGGCGGCGCGGCGGTGAGGTCGCGATTCCGCCGTGAGCGGGCGGTACCGCGGGCCCCGGCGATGACGAGGCCGACCGCGTAGACCGCGATGGTCAGCAGCACGATCACCCCGCCCGGCGGGAGATCCACGTTCACGGTGATCAGCAGGCCGCCCAGAGCGCACGCGACGGCGATCACCATGGCGGTGCGCATGGTGCGGGCAAAGCCCACCACCAGGTTCTGTGCCGCCGCGACGGGCACGATCATCAGTGCCGAGACCATCAGGGCGCCCACGATGCGCATCGACAGCGTCACGGTGAGAGCGGCCATGACCGCGACCAGAATGTTCACCAGCCGCACCGGCAGACCGGATGCGCGGGCGAACTCCTCGTCGCTGGTGACCGCGGAGAGCAGACCGTTCAGACCCAGCCCGATGGCCAGGACCACCACGGCCAGCGCCACGGCGATGGTGACGTCGGGCAGGGTCACGGTCGACAGGGACCCGAACAGGTAGCCCATGAGGTTCTGTGACGTGCCACCGGCGAGCTGGATGATCACCACACCGCCGGCGATGCCCCCGTAGAACAGGATCGCCAGGGCGACGTCGCGACTGGTGTGGCCGAACTCCCGCACGTACTCGATGGCCAGCGCCCCGATCACGGAGGCGGCCAGCGCGCCGGGGATCGCCAGCAGATCGGCGGGGGTGGCGGCGACCCACGCGCCGACCAGCCAGCCGACGGCGACACCGGTCAGAGCCACATGGCCCAGGCCATCGCCCAGCAGCGACAGACGCTTCTGGACCAGGAAGGTACCCACCACCGGGGCGGTCAGACCGATCAGCACCGCGATGATCAGCGGGTACCGCAGCACGTCGTAGGTAAGGATGTCGAGCGGAGAGATCATGCGGGGTGGATCTCCTGTCCGAGGCACTCGTCGATCCGGTCGATCGGGCCGGTGTGGTCGTGACCGGGGTCCAGCTCGGGGCGCTGCGCCTCGGGCCCGTCATGGACCACGCGCCCGTGGTCGAGCACGACGGCGCGGGTCAGCTGGTCCTCCAGGGCACCGGTCTCGTGCAGGACCACCAGGATGCTGGTGCCGCGGGCGGAGAGCTCCCGGAACAGGCCCGCGATCAGATCCTGCGTACCGACGTCGATGCCGGCGAAGGGCTCGTCCAGGACCAGCACCTCGGGGTCGCGCACCAGGGCGCGGGCGATCATCACGCGGCGGCGCTGACCGCCGGACATGCGGGTGATCGGCCGGTCGACGAGGTCGACCAGACCGACCGCCTCCAGCGCCCGCTCGATGCGCGGATCGCGGCGACGGAGGAACCACGAGCGCGATCCGAGCAGGCCCGTGGCGACGGTCTCGCGCGCCGTGGCCGGGATGGAGCCGGCCGCCGGATTGTCCTGCGGGACGTACCCGAGACGATCATGCGAGGCCCGCTTGCGCACGGACTGCCCGAACAGGCGCACGGTGCCGGCCTCCAGCGGCAGCACCCCGAGCACGGCGCGCAGCAGCGTCGACTTCCCGGAGCCGTTGGCACCCAGCAGCGCGACCAGTTCACCCCGGTCGAGGCGGAGGTCGACGTCGTGGAGGACGCGGTTGCCGCCGAGAGCGACCCGCGCGCCCCGGACCTCGACCACCGGGTCCAGAGCGCCGGCGGGTGCCGGCGAGTCCGTGGCGGCCGTCATGACCAGCTCTCGACGAGCTTGCGGCTGTTCTCGCGCATGACCTGAGGATAGTCGGCGTCCTCGGAGAGCTGCGTGGCGAGGTTGTCGAGCTCCTCCGCCTCGACGCCGACGTTGTCGGCAAGGGTCTGCGCGACCTTCGGGCTCGCCGTGGTCTCGAAGAAGATCGTGGTCACGCCGGCCTCGGCGATGACCCCCTCGAGCTCCAGCAGCCGCTGCGGCGAGGGCTCGGTCTCCGGATCGATACCCGTGATCCCCACCTGGGTGAGATCGTAGCGATCGGCGAGATAGGAGAAGGCCGTGTGGCTGGTCACGAAGGTGCGTTCGCCGTCGGCGGCACCGAAGCTCTCCGCGAGCTCCGCATCGAGATCCTCGAGCTCGGTGCGGACCGTCTCGGCGTTGGCGGTGAACGTCTCGGCGGCCTCCGGAACGATCTGCCCGAGACGCTGGGCGAGGGCGTCCGCGATGTCGGCCATCCGTGCGGGGTCGTGCCAGAGGTGGGGGTCGTCCCCGGCGATGCCGTGGTCATGGCCGTCACCGCCCGCCTCGGCGCCGCCCTCGTCGCTCGAGCCCGAGCCCGCTGCCTCGTCGTGCTCGCTCCCCTCATGCTCGTGCTCGTGCTCGTGGCCCTCGTCGGCCGAGAGCATCGAGACGACCGTGGAGACGTCCAGCACGTTCTCGTCGCCATGGGAGCTGATCGCATCGTCCAGTGCGGTCTGCAGCCCGGGGATCTGGACGACGAGGGCCGCCTCCTGGATCTCGATGACCTGCTTGGGGGAGAGCTCGATGCCGTGTGCATCGGCCCCGGGCTTGGCCAGCTGGACGATGTCGATCTCTTCGCCGCCGATCCGGTCGAGGAGGTACTCCATGGGGTAGCACCCGGCCACCACCACCGGCGCCGTGGACCCTTCGCCGCCGGCCCCGCAGGCCGCGAGAGCCCCGGCGCCCGCACCGAGGCCGGCGAGGGCGAGGACGGAGCGGCGGGACGGACGCAGGGCGGAGCTGTGCAACATGACAATCATTCTCACCAGCGGCGGGGCGGGAGGCAAGTCGCGCCACGCCCTGCGGCCCCGTTCGTGCCCACGATCACACCGGGACCGGGCCCGGTGCAGGTCGGCCGAGGCCGCCCCAGGGCCTCCCGCGCGCGGCCACGCCGCGACCTGGCTATCCTGGGGCGGACCATCTCACCCGTCACCAGGAGTCTCCCCGTGGCCAAGGCCCCCGCCAGCACGCTGGACAACGTCATCGCACTCGCGAAGAAGCGCGGCTTCGTGTTCCCGGCGGGAGAGATCTACGGCGGTACCCGCTCCGCGTGGGACTACGGTCCGCTCGGCGTGGAGATCAAGGAGAACATCAAGCGCCAGTGGTGGCGCACGTTCGTCCAGTCGCGGGCGGACATGGTGGGCCTGGACTCCTCGATCATCCTGCCCAAGCGCGTGTGGGAGGCCTCCGGTCACGTCAAGACGTTCACCGATCCGCTGGTGGAGTGCAAGAGCTGCCACAACCGGTTCCGCGAGGACCATCTGCTCGAGGCCTTCGAGGCGAAGAAGGGGCGGGCGCCCGAGGGCGGCCTCGCCGAGGTGCCCTGCCCCAACTGCGGCACCCGCGGGGAGTTCACCGAGCCCCAGCAGTTCTCCGGGCTGGTCAAGACCTACCTCGGCCCCGTCCAGAGCGAGGCCGGGCTGCACTTCCTGCGGCCGGAGACGGCCCAGGGCATCTTCGTGAACTTCCTCAACGTCGTGGGCGCCACCCGCCAGAAGCCGCCCTTCGGGATCGGGCAGGTCGGCAAGGCATTCCGCAACGAGATCACCCCCGGCAACTTCATCTTCCGCACCCGCGAGTTCGAGCAGATGGAGATCGAGTTCTTCACGCCGCCCGCGGAGGCCGACCAGCATTTCGAGACCTGGGTCGAGGACTGCTGGAACTGGTTCACCGACCTCGGGATCTCCGAGGACAACCTGCGCCGATTCGACGTCCCCGAGGACGAGCGGGCCCATTACAGCGCGGGCACGATCGACATCGAGTACCGCTTCGGCTTCTCCGGCAGCGAATGGGGCGAGCTCATGGGCATCGCCAACCGCACCGATTTCGACCTCGCCAGCCACACCGAGGGCTCGGGCACCAAGCTGCAGTACTTCGACCAGGCGTCGAACGAGCGCTACACGCCCTACGTCATCGAGCCCTCCTTCGGTCTGACCCGCTCGATGATGGCCTTCCTCGCCGACGCCTACGCCGAGGACGAGGCCCCGAACTCCAAGGGCGGTGTCGACAAGCGCACCGTGCTCAAGCTCGACCCGCGCCTGGCTCCGATCAAGGCCGCCGTGCTGCCCCTGTCCAAGAGCGAGGACCTCGTCCCGCGTGCCACCCAGCTCGCCGACCAGCTGCGCAAGCACTGGAACGTCGAGATGGACGTCACGCAGGCGATCGGTCGCCGGTACCGTCGCCAGGACGAGATCGGCACCCCGTTCTGCCTCACCGTCGACTTCGAGACCGCCACCGATCAGGCCGTCACGATCCGCGAGCGGGATTCCATGTCCCAGGAGCGCGTGGCGCTGGATCAGGTGGAGTCCTACCTCGCCGCGCGGCTGATCGGCGCCTGAGGGCGCCCGGCGTTCCCCGCGACCCATGACAGCCGGCGGCGGTGCGGAGCTCTCGCAGGCGTACTTCGAGGATCTCGTCCAACCGCTGCTGACCCGTCATGCTCCTCAGCTGGGGTACGCCGCCGCCCGGCTCGGCTCGGGCTCCGACGTGCTGGGCTTCGATGATGCCCAGTCCCGCGACCACGACTGGGGTCTTCGTCTGACACTGCTGGTCGAGGGCGACCGGGCCGATCCGATCGACGCCCTGCTCGAGCGCGAGCTGCCCAGGACCTGGCGCGGACATCCGACCCGTTTCGCGACGACCTGGGACCCGCAGGTCCGTCACCGGGTCGAGGTGGCCTCGGCCGCCGACTTCGCGCGCTCCCGGCTCGGTCTCGACCCGGCGCGAGGACTCACCGTCGTCGACTGGCTCTCGCTGACCGGACAGTGCGTCCTCGAGGTCACCGCCGGGCCCGTCTTCCACGACGGCACCGGCGCCATCTCCCGGATCCGCGAGACCCTGGCCTGGTATCCGCGCGATCTCTGGATCTACGCCGTGGCCGCCGACTGGTCGCGTCTGGGCCAGGAGTTCCCCGACGTCGGCCGCGCGGGCCTGCGGGGCGACGAGGACGGGTCGTCGGTGATCGCCGCTCGCCACGTGCGCACCATGCTCCACCTCGCGCATCTGCTCCACCGGCGCTGGCCGCCGTACGGGAAGTGGCTCGCCCGCTCGGCCGCGGGGCTCCCGGGTGGAGGAGCTCTCCGCATCGCCGTGCACGAGGTGCTGAGGGCGCGGGACTGGCGCACACGCCAGAGCGCCCTGGCCGACGCCGTCGAACTGCTCGCAGCGGCCCAGGGCGAGATCGGGCTGCCGACGCTGCAGCCGGCGACCGAGGCGTTCTTCGAGCGCCCGCATATCGGGGTGCGCGGCATCCCCGAACTGCTCGGGGAGACGATCACCGATCCGGCCGTGCAGGCGCTGCCGGCCGGCGTCGGCACCGCCGAGCAGATCAGCGACAACGTGACCGTGCTGGTGGACGCCGCCGCCCGGCGCCGCCTCGTCGGCGGCTGAGGCCGACGCTGCCCGACGCTCTCTCGTCAGCGGCGGACCCTCTGCTGTGCGCTGATCAGCGCACGACGGATCCATCCTCGTGCCGCCGCCGGCGGGATCAGGCTGGTCCCATGACACCCATCGCAGCCCCTCCACGACTCGAGACCACCCCCGATCCGGCCCCGCCCCAGGGGCTGGGCGACCTCACCGCGACCCGCCTCCTCCACCACCGGATCCTGCTGCTGGACCGTGAGCTGGATCAGGACAACGGCGCCCGGCTCAGCGCACAGCTGCTGCTGCTGGCCGCCGAGGACCCGCAGCGCGACATCACCCTGCTCATCAACTCCCCGGGCGGACTGGTCCCCGCCATGCTCGCCATCGGCGATCTCATCGACCTCGTCCCGTGCGACGTGCGCACCGTCGCGCTGGGGATGGCCTACAGCGCCGGGCAGTACCTCCTGACCCACGGCACCCCCGGCAAACGCCTGATCCTGCCCCACGGCAGGGTGCTCATGCACCAGGGGTCCGCCGGGTTCGCCGGCAGCGCGGCGGACATCGAACTGCAGGCCGAGGATCTGCGGCGCGGCCGCGATCTGCTGATCGCCATCACGGCGGAGCGCACCGGACAGAGCGAGGAGACCATCGCGGCGGACTCCGAGCGGGACCGCATGTGGGATGCCGCCGGCGCCGTCGACTACGGGTTCTGCGACCGCATCGTCACCTCCCTCGAGGACGTGCTGCCGATGGGAGTCCCGGCCCGCACCGCCCCGTCGCTCGGCCTGACCAGCGCCGTCCCCTCCACGTATCAGGGTCCGGCCCACGGAGGCGCGCGATGAGCAGCTACACCATCCCCAGCGTCGTCGAGCGCACCGGTGCCGGCGTCGAGCGCAGCGCCGATGTGTACTCGCGCCTGCTCTCGGACCGGATCATCTACGTGGGCACCCCCATCGACGACGGCGTCGCCAACACGGTCATCGCCCAGATTCTCCATCTGGAGAACGACTCGGCCGACGCACCGATCCACCTCTATCTCAACTCCAGCGGCGGTGAGGCGCAGGCGGTGCTGGCCATCTACGACACCCTGACCTACGTGCGCAGCCGGGTGGCAGTGACCTGCGTCGGCCAGGTGGTCGCGGCGCCGGTGGTGCTGCTGGCCGCCGGGACGCCGGGGCTGCGCTGGGTGCTGCCGCACACGCGGGTCGTGCTGCACCCGCTGGAGGCGCAGGGGCGCGGCGCCGTGCCGGACCTGATCCTGGCGACCGAGGAGGTCGAACGGATACGCCGCGCGCTCGAGGCGCTGATCGCCGAGCATTCCGGACGCTCCCTGGACCAGGTGCGCCGGGATCTGGAACGAGAGCAGGTGCTCGACGCGGAGGCGACCGTCGCCTACGGACTGGCCGACGAGGTGCTGATCAGGCGGCCGACAGCACGGTGAGGCCGGCGCCGGCGGTCCGGCCGTCGCCGTCGAACCGGATCTGCCGGCGCCCCGGACCGGAGAGCGAGGAGAGCTCGAGCCGCACCGGCTCCGCCGCGGCGAGGCCGGTGACCGCGGCGCCGTCGGCCACTCGCAGCAGCAGATCGGGAACCGTGAGGGCAAGGGCGCCGGTGATCGCGGCGAGCATCTCGGAGGAGGGGTCCTTGCGCCCCCGCTCCACGTCGGACAGGTGCTGCATGCTGATGCCGGCGGCATCGGCCACCTGCGCGAGCGTGCGGCCCTGACGCGTGCGCTCCTCGCGGAGCGCGGCGCCGACCAGCTCGCGCAGCAGAGGTTCCAGATGCCCGTCCATGGCCCGAGGCTACGCCGGACTCCTCCTCGCCGCCGCGTCCTCTGCTGAGAGCGGAAACCAGAGCTCTGCGGCCCCTGCCGTCGGCCTCCGCCACTGTCCTCGCCGCCCCCGCATCCCGGACCCTCCCCAGCCCGGTTCGATGCACATCACCCCCATCCACCCTCCCCGCCGGCACGGCCAGGTGGGACAATCAGTCCGATGACCACCCTCGACGCCTTGCATTCCGGGAGCGGGCATGCCGTGACCGTGCCCGCTGCGACGCCATCGACCGTGCCTGCCGATGGCCCGACCCGCCGCGCCCTGACGATCGGACCGCACACGATCGACACCCCGGTGGTGCTCGCGCCGATGGCCGGGATCACCAACATGGCCTTCCGCCTGCTGTGCCGCGAGTTCGGGGCCCTGCACAGCGAGCACGACGGGGGACTGTACGTCTCGGAGATGGTCACCACCCGCGCCCTGGTGGAGGATCACCCGGAGTCGTGGCGCCTGGTGACCATGGGCGAGCGGGAGACGCCGCGCTCGGTGCAGCTGTACGGCGTGGACCCCGCCACGGTCCGCCGGGCGGTCGAGATGCTGCGCGAGCGCGACCTCGTCGACCACATCGACCTCAACTTCGGCTGCCCGGTGCCCAAGGTGACCCGGCGCGGCGGGGGAGGCGTGCTGCCGTGGAAGACGGAGCTGTTCACCCAGATCGTCCGCGGCGCCGTCGAGGCCGCCGGGCCCGACGTGCCCGTGACCGTGAAGACCCGCATCGGCATCGACGACGAGCACGTCACGTACCGCGACGCCGGGCTCATCGCCCAGGAGGTCGGGGCGGCCGCGATCGCCCTGCACGGCCGCACCGTCGTCCAGCATTACTCCGGGACCGCCCGCTGGGACGCGATCTCCGATCTCAAGGAGCTGGTGACCGACATCCCGGTGCTCGGCAACGGCGACATCTGGTCCGCCGAGGACGCACTGACGATGATGGAGCAGACCGGCTGCGACGGCGTCGTCGTCGGCCGCGGCTGCCAGGGACGGCCCTGGCTGTTCGCCGACCTCGCCGCGGCCTTCGCCGGTCGACCCGACCGCATCCGCCCCTCGATGGGGGACATTGCGAGGATCCTGCGCCGGCACGCGGAACTGCTGGTCGAGTTCTTCGAGGACGAAGGCCGCGCCCTGCGCGACCTGCGCAAGCACGTGGCCTGGTACTTCAAGGGGTACCCCGTCGGCGGCGAGATGCGCCACCGCCTGGCCACCATGGAGTCGCTGGCCGACCTCGACGCGAAGCTCGCCGAGCTCGATCTGGACTCCCCCTACCCCGGAGAGGCCGTGGAAGGCCCGCGCGGCCGGGCCGGCAGCCCCAAGCGCGCCGTCGTGCCCCAGGGGTGGATGGAGTCCCGCGCGATGACCACCGACCACGCCGAGCGGCTGCACGAGGCCGAGCTCGACACCTCGGGGGGCTGAGGGGATGACCACGCCCGCGGGATACACCGAGGCCGACCTCGAACGCTGGGTGAACGAGTCCGCCAAGTCCCAGGCGCGCACGCCGTTCCAGCGTGACCGCGCCCGGGTGCTGCACTCCTCGGCGCTGCGGCGGCTCGGGGCGAAGACGCAGGTCCTCGGCGCCGGCGCCAACGACTTCGTGCGCACGCGCCTGACGCATTCCCTCGAGGTCGCGCAGGTGGGCCGGGACATCGGTCTGGAGCTGGGCTGCGACCCCGACGTGGTCGACGCCGCCTGCCTCTCCCACGACCTCGGCCATCCCCCCTTCGGCCACAACGGCGAGAAGGTGCTGGCCGACCTCGCCGCCGATTTCGGAGGTTTCGAGGGCAACGCCCAGACCCTGCGCCTGCTGACCCGCCTGGAGCCGAAAGTCATCGGGGAGGAGCGCCCCTACGGGCTCAACCTCACCCGGGCGAGCGTGGACGCCGCGATCAAGTACCCCTGGGCCCGCGGACAGGGACCGGACCCGGACTCGCCCAAGTTCGGGGCGTACGCCGACGACCTCGACGTCTACGAATGGGCCCGCCGGGGCGCCGTCCCGGGCCGCAAGTGCTTCGAGGCGCAGGTCATGGATCTGGCCGACGACATCGCCTATTGCGTCCACGACATCGAGGACGCCGTCACCGGACTGACCCTGGACCTCGCGAAGCTGCAGGAGCCGATGGAGCGCTCCGCGGCCCTGTACGTGGTCCAGGACTGGTACATGCCCGATGAATCCATCGGCGCGCTCGACGCCGCCCTGCAGCGCCTCGAGGCCGAGCCGTACTGGACGCCGTCGTTCACGGGCACGATGCGCTCGGCGGCCGCTCTGAAGAACATGACCAGCCAGCTCATCGGGCGGTTCACCCGCTCGGTCGTCACCGCCACCCGCACCGCCCACGGCGAGGAGCCCATCGCCCGCTACAGCGGGGAAGCCGTGGTGCCCGAGCAGACGCACCTCGAGATCGCCGTGCTCAAGGGGCTGGCCGCTGCCTACGTGATGTCCTCGGCCACCCAGCAGCCGGTCTACGAGGCGCAGGAGGAGATCATCCGCGACCTGTACTCGCGGCTGTGGAACACCGGCACGGTGTATCTCAGCCCGCTGTTCGCCGAGCTGTGGGAGGCTGCCGGCGACGACGACTCCCGTCGACGCGTGGTCGTCGATCAGATCGCCTCCTACACGGACGTCACGGCCCGGCGCCTGCACGAGGTGCTGTTCGACCGGGAGCTCACGCATGTCACCGCAGCGGACACCCCGCTGCCCGGACTCGGATCGGAGCTGTGATCGGGTGGCCCAGGGACTGATCAATCGCGACGACATCAACCTGGTGCGCGAACGCTCGCGCCTGGACGAGGTCGTCGCCGAGCACGTCACCCTGCGCACTGCCGGAATCGGCTCGATGAAGGGCCTGTGCCCCTTCCACGACGAGAAGACCCCGTCGTTCAACATCCGGCCGCAGCTGGGCCAATGGCACTGCTTCGGGTGCGGCGAGGGCGGCGATGTCATCTCCTTCGTCCAGAAGATCAATCACCTCAGCTTCGTCGAGGCCGTCGAGCTCCTGGCGGGCCGCTACGGGATCCAGCTGCGCTACGAGGAGTCGAGCTCGGGCGGCGGGCGCGGTGACCGTCCCGATTTCGGGACCCGTCGCCGCCTGCTGGATGCTCACGCCATCGCCGAGGAGTACTACTGCGAGCAGCTGGCCGGTCCGGCCGCCGAGGTGGGTCGCCGGTTCCTGACCGAACGCGGCTTCGACCGGGAGGCTGCCGAACGCTTCGGCGTCGGCTTCGCCCCGGAGGGCTGGGACTCCCTGACCTCCGTCCTGCGCGGTCGCGGCTTCACCGAGCAGGAGCTGGTGGCCAGCGGGCTCGTCTCCCAGGGTCAGCGGGGCGTCTACGACAGGTTCCGCGGGCGGCTGGTGTGGCCGATCCGCGACATCACCGGCAACACCATCGGCTTCGGGGCGCGCCGGCTGCTGGAATCGGACAAGGGCCCGAAGTACCTCAATACGCCCGAGAGCCCGATCTACCACAAGTCCAACGTGCTCTACGGCCTGGACCTGGCGCGCAAGGAGATCTCGAGACAGCGCCGCGTGGTGGTGGTCGAGGGGTACACCGATGTGATGGCCGCGCACCTGGCCGGCGTCACCACTGCCGTGGCCTCCTGCGGCACCGCGTTCGGCGCAGACCACGTCAAGATCGTCCGGCGCGTGATGGGGGATTCAAACCCGTCCTCGGGGCTGCAGCTGAACGCCGACGGCCGTGGGCTCTCCGGGGAGGTCGTCTTCACCTTCGACGGCGACGCCGCCGGACAGAAGGCCGCGCTGCGCGCCTTCGAGGAGGACCAGAAGTTCGTCGCCCAGACCTACGTCGCCGTCGAGCCCGAGGGCATGGATCCGTGCGAGCTGCGCATCGCTCGAGGGGACCAGGCGGTCGTGGACCTGATCGAGGCCCGCAAGCCCATGTTCGAGTTCGCCATTCGTTCGGCGATCTCCCAGGTCGACCTCGACACGGTCGAGGGCCAGGTCAGTGCGCTGCGGATGGCCGCCCCCGTGGTCGCACGCATCCGCGACCGGGCGATGCGCCCCGAATATGCCCGACGCCTGTCGGGATGGCTGGGCATGGATGAGCGCACCGTGCTGCGGGCCGTCCACGACGCCTCCCGCAGCGAAGACCGCACCGGCAGGCATGCTGACGAGCCGCTGAGCACGGAACGCCCCGGTACCGCGACGGCGAGCGCGGGGGAGCAGCCCGCGGTCCCCGTCGCGCGTCTCGCCGACGCGGTCGGTCCCCGCGACCCCGTCGGACAGGTCGAGACCCAGTCCCTCGCGGTGATGATGCAGACCCCGCACCTGCTGGACACCGAGACGGTGGCAGCCCTGCCGGACGACGCCTTCCACGTGCCGGCTCTGCAGAGCGTGTGGGACGTGATGCTGGCTGCCGGAACACTGCTGGATGCGACGGAGGGGACTCTCCACCCCGCCCGCTACCTCGAACAGGTCCTCGAGATCGCGGGGGAGACCGTGCGTCCGCTGATCGTGGAGATCGCGAATCTCGACCTGCCCGCCCGCGACGAGGAGGGGCTCCAGCGACTGGCCAACTCGCTGCTGGCTCGTCTCAGCGAGCTGTCGATCACCCGGGAGTACTCCGTGCTCAAACAGCGTCTCCAGCGCACCGATCCCTCGGACGGAGAGCGATACCAGGAGATCCTGGGCCGCCTCGCGCAGGTGCAGGAGAAGCGCCGGGCACTGCGCCAGAGCGTCGAGTGAGCGTCATCCGGAGGTGCTGACGCCACCGGGTACGGGGCCATGCAGGGACGGAGCCGTGACCACCGTGAGCCGTGGAGCCATCACGGAGCCATGGAGCCACGGGGTCGCTGCGCCGTCGCGCCGTGGAGCCACGTTCTGTCCGGAAAACCGGAAGCCGGTCTAGGGCCTGCCCCCTGAGGCCGATGTCGCCGCGTTGGTAGCGTTCCCCGAGCGCGCCGACCGGCGTGCCCCGTTCCACGCCCTATGCTGCCGAGGCGATCCCTCGCAGCCACCCGGAGCTGCCCCCATGCGACTGCCCGACCTCTCGAGGTACCAGCTCCCGCGCGAGTACACGCGGCTCGCGCGGCGCGCGGTGCGTCACGTCGTGGGAACCGTGCTCGGACTCCTGATCGGACCGCTGCTCGTGCTCGCAGCCCCGCTGCAGTTGATGCGCCTGCGGGCCCCCTTCCGTCGGGTGCGCCGCTGGGAGCTGTACCGCCTGCGCCGCTTCTACCAACTGCAGGTCGGGGCGGGGGACGGTGCCTTCCTCGGCGGACGCCGAGCGCTGCTGCACGGGCCGTTGTCGGCGGTGCTCGGGTACGTGATGTGCGATCTGCTGCTGCTGGTCGCCGCGGTCGTCCTGGGCAGTTTCACCCAGCTGCTGGCGGCCGGTCCCGTGGTGCTCGAGTTCGCCGTGTGGACCATCAGTCGTCCTGCGCTGCCGGTGCTGGTGATCTTCGGGACCTCCAGCCTGCTGGCCACGGCCCTCTACGCCGAGTTCGCGGTCTGGTTGCAGGCGAAGCTCCTGGGCCGCTGGACGACGGTCACGCGCCAGGATGCGCTGGAGACCCGCATCAGCCGCCTGCTGACCACGCGCCGCGGCGTGGTCGTGGCGATCGACGACGAACGCCGCCGTATCGAGCGCGATCTGCACGACGGGGTCCAGCAGAACGTGGTCTCGCTGTCGGTGACGCTGGCCCGGGCCCGGCGCGCCACGGATCCCCACCGTTCCGCCCAGCTGCTGGAGCAGGCTCACGGCCAGTCCCAGGCTCTGATCGAGGAGGTCCGCCAGGTGGCCTGGCGGATCTACCCGACCACACTCGACGAGCACGGACTGGTCGCCGCCCTGGACGGTGTCGCCGCGACCAGCCCGGTGCCGGTCCACGTGGACCACAGAATCGAGGCCGAGCTGCCTCCGGCGGTCGAATCGGCCGCCTACTTCGTGGCGCGGGAAGCGGTGACCAACGTGGTCAAGCATGCCGGTGCCCGCACCATCCGGATCACCGTGGCCACTGAGGGCGAGCCCGACCGGCGCGTCCTGCGGCTGGCGGTCCACGACGACGGCACCGGCGGTGCCGATCCCGAAGGCGGCGGACTGCAGGGCCTGGCCAGGCGGGTCGCAGCGCTGGACGGTAGCGTGAGCGTGAACAGCCCGCCCGGCGGCCCCACCGTCATCACCGCGGAGATGCCCTGTGACTGAGCCCCACGTCCCGTCGACCCCCGAACAGCCCGACGGGGAGGGTCCCCGCGCGCCGCTCAGCGTGGTCCTCGCCGACGATGCGGTGCTGCTTCGTGAGGGTGTCCGCAGCCTGCTGGTCGACGAGGGCATCGACGTCCTCGCCTCCGTGGGGGACGGAGACGCCCTGCTGAGCGCGGTCGCCGCGCATCATCCGCGCCTGGCGATCGTCGACGTGCGCATGCCGCCCACCCACACCAACGAAGGGCTGCTGGCCGCGGTGCGGATCAAGCGCGACCACCCGGACGTCGGGGTGCTGATGCTCTCCCAGTACGTGGCGCGCGAGTACGCCAGCGAGCTGCTGGGCACCGAGACCCCCGGGATCGGGTACCTGCTCAAGGACCGGGTCACCGAGATCGACAGCTTCCTCGACGCCGTCCACCGGGTCGCCGACGGAGGCACCGTGATCGACCCGGCCGTGGTCCGTGCCCTGCTGCGCGCGCCGGAGCAGCAGAAGGCGGTGAGCCGCCTGACGCCGCGGGAGATCGAGGTGCTCGAGGCGATGGCGGAGGGTCTCTCGAACCGCGGAATCGCCGAGCGCATGTTCGTCTCGCTGAGCACGGTGGAGAAGGCGATCAGCGCCATCTTCGACAAACTCGAGCTGGCCGGGGACGAACAGACCAGCCGCCGTGTCCAGGCCGTGCTGCGCTACCTCGACGACCGGTAGACCCGTCGCGGTCCACCATCGCGACTCGTCCCGGTCGAGCGGTACGGCTGGCCCGGCTCCTGGTGGACCGGCACCGGGTCGGCCGTCGCCCCGCGGACCGGCGTCCGGGCTCGTTCAGACGAGATCGAGCGCTCGGGCAGTGGCATCCTCGACCCCTCCGCGCGCCGAGGCGTACAGCAGCCCGGTGGTGAAGGCGTTGTGGCCGCTGCGGGCACCCAGTGCGGCGTGCTCTCGCAGGAACTCGCACGCGACGACCGCGTCCTGCAGGTCTCCCAGCACCTGCTGCGCCGTGGTGGCCTGCTCGAGGTGCGTGGCCGCCGCGGGCTCGGCGTCGGCCAGCAGCTCGGCTGCGTACCGCCACCGCTTGGCGGCCTTGCGCGCCGAGTGCAGTGCGACGGGGTGCCCCTCGGAGCTGCGGATGCGGCGACGGACCCGACGCCGGGACTTCTTGAGGGTCTTGGCGACGTCCTGTCCCGTCAGGGCCGGCGGGTCGCTGCACCAGGCGGTCAGCTGTTCCGTCGCACGTCCCCATCGCGGGTCCTCGCAGGCCGCCGACAGTGCGTCGAGTCCTTCTCGCCGACGCGCTGAGAGCGCCTCGGCGAGGTCGCGGCGCGCCGGGCCGAGCACGAGCTCATCGGGAAGGGCCTCCAGTTCGGGCAGCAGGCTGCCGGCGAGGACATCGGCGTCGCGGATCCGTCCGAGTGCCAGGGCGACGAACCGCAGATCCTCATCGAGGGCGCCGGGCTCCGGGAAGGAGCGGGCGAAGGTGCGCACCGTCGCCCGCAACCGGCGCAGGGAGGTTCGCGTGTGGTGGACCGACTCCACGTCGGCGTCCCGCGCGATCGACTCGAGCCCGCTCAGAGCTCGCTGTGCATGCTCCCGGACGTAGCGGGCCAGGGGGTCCTCAGCACTCACCGATCGTCTCCTTCGTCCCCTCGAGCATCGCTGCTCGTCCGGCCGGGCCACGAGAACGTCCTTCTGCGACCGGCACCGGCCGGACGGCGTCGGGGTAGGCCAGGCGGGGCTTGAACCCGCGACCGACGGATTATGAGTCCGCTGCTCTGACCGGCTGAGCTACTGGCCCGTGCGCCCTGGGCAGGGCGTCGTCGAACTTACCACGGGCCGAGCCCATGACCTGGCGCGATGTGACGCGTGCACGCGGTACGACGGCCGTTGGGCGCCGACCCGGAGCCAGGACGTGCCGCGCCCCGGCACGTGTCCACGGTGGTGTGGTTAGATGCGTCATAGTGCCCGGCGGGATGCCCGCTCGGAGGTGCGCCCAGGTGCTGCTCCTGCTAGAGTCTTCCAGGTCGATCCCGCATAGCTCAATCGGCAGAGCATTCGACTGTTAATCGAAGGGTTGTTGGTTCAAGTCCAACTGCGGGAGCCACAGGAGGAGAACAGCCCCGGGGTCACTCCGGGGCTGTTCTTCGTTCACCAGGTTCTCGTGAAGGAGCAGGACGATGTCCTCTGTCCCCGATGATCGCTTCGAGCTCCCCGAGGACTTCGGCCCGGGAAGCGTCTGGGCCGACCGCTCCGGCCACCGCACCCTCGTCGGCCGCAACCAGCGCGGCGTCGAGATCCCGATCGGACTGGGCGAGGGTGAGATCAGCCCCGGCGAGCTCCTGAAGCTCGCCCTGATCGGCTGCGCCGGCATGAGCAGTGACGTCAACCTCTCCCGCCGTCTGGGCGAGGACTTCGACATGCGGCTGTGGGCGCACGGTCTCTCGGAGGACTCCGACAACCGGTACCACTCGATCGCCGAGCAGGTGCAGCTCCCCGTGGAGCAGCTCACCGAGGCCGAGACCGCTGAGATCACGAAGGTCTTCGGGCGCGCCGTCGCCGCCGGATGCACGGTCGAGCGCACCATCGTCCCCGGCGTCGAGGTCACCCACGAGGTGCTCGGCGGAGCCGGAGCCGCCCCGGAGGCGGAGACCGCGCACGGATCCGCGGAGAGCTCCCTCTCTGCCACGGGCGAGGACGCCGAGGCGACGGGGCAGGTCGAGCGATGACCATCCGGCCCATCCGCATCGTCGGGGACCCGGTTCTGCGCACCCCGTGCGACCCGATCAGGACGGTCACCGACGCCACCCGCAACCTTGCCCGGGACCTCATGGACACCGTCGACGACGAGGGCCGCGCCGGCGTGGCGGCCAATCAGATCGGGGTAAGCCTGCGCGCGTTCTCCTGGAATCTCGAGGACCACGGCGCCGGGCACATTCTCAATCCGGCCATCGTCGAGCTCTCCGAGGAGACCCAGGACGACGACGAGGGCTGCCTGTCGATTCCCGGTCTGTTCTTCCCGCGCACCCGCAGCGCCTATGCGCGGTGTGTGGGCACGGACGTCGACGGCAATGACATCGAGCTGGCCGGAGAAGGAATCGTCGCCCGGCTGATCCAGCACGAGGTCGCACACCTCGATGGCGAGCTCTACATCGACGGGCTCGAGAGGTCCGTCAAGAAGAAGGCATTGCGCCAGATCAGAGAGACCCTCTAAAGTAAGGCCAGGACACAGACCCGGTCTGGCATCTCATTTCCGTCCGGACGGTACCGATTCGTTGGGGAAGACGCATCGGAAACCGGAAGGAACGAGATGACTCAGGGCGTTCTGTATGTGCACTCCGCTCCGCGAGCCCTCGCACCGCATATCGAATGGGCCGCCAGCGGAGTCCTCGGCATGCCCTCGCGCATCCACTGGGACGAGCAGCATGTCGGCCGCGGCCTGGTGCGCGCCGAGATGACGTGGCGGGGCCGCGAGGACACCGGCGCGCGGCTCGTCAGCGCACTGCGCGGCATGCACGAGGTGCGCTTCGAGGTGACGCAGGAGGCGACCGCGTCCACGGACGGGGCGCGCTGGAGCTGCACCCCGGAGCTCGGCATCCACCACGCCGCGACCGACCACGCCGGCAACACGGTGCTCACCGAGGACCGCGTGCGCGGATGCATGGAGCGTGCGGGGGATGATCCCTCGGCGCTGCGCCGCGAGCTGGGCATCGCGCTCGGGGAGCCCTGGGACGAGGACCTCGAGATCTACCGGCACGCCGGCGACGGCGTGCCCATGCGCTGGCTGCACCGCGTGGGCTGATTCCCGCCTCGCCCTCGTCGGCCACCGGCAGGTCGGGCACCGCGCCCGACGCGAGAGCGCCGCATCTGGCCAGGAGATGCGGCGCTCTCTGTATCCTGCGTGGTCGCGGCGAGATCCTGCGTGGTCGCGGTGAGAATCCTGTGGTCGCTGCGCGACCCGGCGCTCAGGCGCTGGTGAAGAGCACGGCGACGTCGTGCCCGCCGAAGCCGAAGGCATTGTTGAGCACGGCGATGTCACCACCGGGGAGGTCCACCGGCTTGTTCTGAGCCACGTTCAGCGAGACCTCGGGATCGAGGTTCTCGATGTTGATCGTGGGCGGGGAGACGCGGTGGTGGGAAGCGAGGACCGAGAAGACGGATTCCAGCGCGCCCGCGCCGCCGAGCAGGTGGCCGGTCATCGACTTGGTCGAGGTGACCACCAGCTGATCGGTGACCCCGTCCAGCGCATCGGAGACGGCGTTGAGCTCGCTGATGTCGCCGAGCGGCGTCGAGGTGCCGTGGGCGTTGACGTGGACCACGTCGGCCGGCGCGACGTCGCCGTCGGTGACCGCCTCGCGCACCGCGCGGGACTGCCCCTCGAGCGAGGGGGCCGAGATGTGGTACGCGTCCGAGGCCATGCCGCGTCCCGCGGCGTAGGCGTACACGCGGGCACCGCGGGCGGCGGCGTGCTCCTCGCTCTCGAGCACGAGGATGGCTGCGCCCTCGCCGAGGACGAAGCCGTCACGGTCCACGTCGTAGGGCCGGGAGGCGTGCTCGGGATCGTCGACGCGGGGGGAGAGGGCGCGGATGTTGGCGAAGCCGGCCAGCGGCAGGGGGTGCACGCAGGCCTCGGTGCCGCCGACGACCACGACATCCGCGCGGCCCGAGCGGATCATGTCCATCCCGCCGGCGACCGCCTCGGCGCCGGAGGCGCAGGCCGAGACCGGCGTGTGGGCGCCGGCGCGGGCCCCGAGCTCGATCTCGATGTGCGCACTGGAGGAGTTCGCCATCAGCATCGGGACGGTGAAGGGGTTGACCCGGCGGGCGCCGCGCTCGCGCACCACGTCCCACTGGTCCAGGATCGTCCAGACTCCGCCGATGCCGGTGCCGACGACCACGCCCAACCGGGTGGGATCGACGTCGGGCGTTCCCGCATCCGCCCAGGCCTCGCGGGCGGCGATCATCGAGTACTGGCCCGAGGGGTCCAGCTTCTTCGCCTCGGGCCGGGCGAGGTGCTCGAACGGGTCGATGGCGATCTGGCAGGCGAAGTCCACGGCCAGGCCGTAGCGCTCCTTCCAGTCGTTCTCGAGCGTACGGGCGGTGGAGGTACCGGCCAGCGCGGCGTTCCAGGTGGAGGCGACGTCACCGCCGAGCGGGTTGACGGTGCCGAGACCGGTGACGGCGACACGGGAGCGGGAAGCGGACATGCGGACCTCCAGGTCGGGTGGGCGAGAAGGCGGCGACGCCCGGGACGGGAACGTCCCGGGCGTCAAGCGGGGATCAGGACTGCGCGCCCTCGATGTACTTGACGGCGTCGCCGACGGTGGCGAGGTTCTTGACCTCTTCGTCGGGGATGCGCACGTCGAACTTCTCCTCGGCGTTGACCACGATGGTCATCATCGAGATCGAGTCGATGTCGAGGTCGTCGGTGAAGGACTTCTCGAGCTTGACGTCCTCGGTGGCGACACCCGTCTCCTCGTTGACGATCTCGGCGAGGCCCTCGAGGATCTCGTTCTCGGTGTGTGCCATGGGTTCTCCTTAGGTCTATGGAATGTTGGCGGTCAAAGACTACCCGCGTCGCGGCCGGGGATCCGGCAGCCGAGGCGAGATAGTGGCACGGGCGTGACGCGGGTGACAAGCACCCCGGCGCGATGTGTCCGCAGCGGTCAGGGGAGGACGAGCACCTGGCCGGCGTAGGCCAGGCCCGCCCCGAAGCCGAACTGGACCAGGACGTCGCCGCTGCGGACGGCTCCCTCCTGGATCAGGCGGTGGGTGGCCAGAGGGATCGAGGCGGCCGAGGTGTTCCCGGTCTCCGCGATGTCCCGGCCGATGACGACGTCCTCGCGCAGCTGCAGCTGCTTGGCGAGCTCGTCGACGATGCGCATGTTGGCCTGGTGGGGGACGAACACGTCGACGCCCTCGACACTCAGTCCGGAGGCGTCGAGCATCTCGCGGACCTTCTGGGCGGTGTGCCACACGGCCCAGCGGAACACCGTGCGACCGTCCTGCTCGAGCGTGGGCCAGTCGCCCGTCCCGTCACGGAAGTCGATCATCGAGCCCGTCATGCGGATCGTGTCCCAGCTGTCCCCGTCGCTGCCCCATACGGTGGGGCCGATCTTCGGCTCGTCGCTGGGGCCGACGATCGCCGCGCCGGCGCCGTCGCCCAGCAGGAAGGAGATCGAACGGTCGGTGGGGGAGACGAAGTCGGAGAGCTTCTCGGCGCCGATGACCAGCACGTGGCGTGCCGCTCCGGTGCGGATCAGGGCGTCGGCCTGGCCGATGCCGTACGCGAACCCGGCGCAGGCCGCGGAGATGTCGTAGGCGATGACATCGGGGCGGCCCAGCTCGCCCGCCAGCAGCGTCGCCAGCGACGGCGTGGGATACGGGAAGGAGATGGTCGAGACGATGATCGCGTCGAGCGTCTCGAGGTCGATCCCGGAACTCTCGATCGCCTCCTTCGCCGCGGTCAGCGACAGGTCCTTGACGCCGACGTCCTTGCTGGCTCGGGTGCGGGTGATGATCCCGGTGCGCTGACGGATCCACTCGTCCGAGGAGTCGATCGGCCCGACCAGGTCATCGTTGGGCACGACGAGATCGCCGCGGGCGGCGCCGTAGGCCAGGACCTGGGATCCCGGGACGGTGGGGCGGTGCTGGAGGGAGACTCGCGCTGCCATGTCAGTGCTCCTGGCCTTCGGACGCGGCGACACCGGCGTGCTCGTGCACCAGGTCGCGGGCGGCCTCGAGATCGTCGGGCGTGTTGAGGTTGACCGTCGCGACGCCCTTGA
Source organism: Brachybacterium sp. SYSU DS0246 (assembly GCF_059391765.1). Classification (NCBI taxonomy): domain Bacteria; kingdom Bacillati; phylum Actinomycetota; class Actinomycetes; order Micrococcales; family Dermabacteraceae; genus Brachybacterium; species Brachybacterium sp. SYSU DS0246. The sequence continues at coordinate 68,817 of NZ_JBZXYT010000004.1, forward strand.
GATCGCGCTTGGCCAGGCCGGTCAGGGTGCCGGCCGGCGAGAGCTCGACCATCCCGGTCACGCCGCGATCGCGCAGCGCGCCCATGCACGCCTCCCAGTCGACGGGGGAGGCGACCTGGGTGACGATCAGCTCGAGGTAGCGGGACCCGGTGGAGACCGATTCGCCGCCGGCGTTGGAGATCAGCGGCGAGGACGGGTCCGCGACGGAAAGCGAGGGAACGAAGCCGGCGAGCTCGTCGCGGGCTCCGGCCATGTACGGAGTATGGAACGCGCCGGCAACCGGCAGCGGGATCACCCGCGCTCGCGACGGCGCATCCTCGGCCAGGGCGGCGAGAGCGTCGGTCGAGCCGGCGGCGACCACCTGCGCGGCGGAGTTGATGTTCGCGGCGTGCAGTCCGTGGCGCTCGATCGCGGCCAGGACCTCGTCGCGGGCCCCGCCGACGACCGCGGCCATCCCCGTGGGCTCCGCGGCGGCGGCCTTCGCCATCGCCTGGGAGCGGACGGCCACCAGACGCATCGCATCCTCATCGCTGAGGACGTGGGCCAGGGCGGCGGCGGTCAGCTCGCCGACGCTGTGGCCCGCGATGACGTCGGCCGGCGGCAGATCGGGACCGTCGTCCTGGGGACCGAGCTGGGTGCCCGCGATGATACCCGCCGCGACCAGCAGCGGCTGAGCGATGGCCGTGTCGCGGATGGTGTCGGCGTCGGACTCGGTGCCGTGACGCAGGAGGTCCACGCCGGCGGCCTCGGACAATGAGGCGAGCATCGCCTCGACGCCGGGCAGCTCACGCCACGGGCTCAGGAATCCGGGCTTCTGGGCCCCTTGGCCGGGGCAGACGATCGCGAGCACGAGGACCTCCAGGACGGGGAATGCGGGGAGCGGCGCTCGGGGGTGCGGCGCCGTGGGGGAAGCGGACGCCGGGTCATCCCTCGCGTACGAGGGATGACCCGGCGGTGATCAGGACTCGCCGCCGAACGAGCCGGACTGGCCGGCGTTGACGTTCAGCAGGTCGTACTTGTCGATGGCCTGGCGGACCACCGCGGCGTCGATCTTGCCCTCGCGGGCCAGCAGCTGCAGGGTCTTGACGACCATGGAGTGCGCGTCGATCTTCAGGTGGCGTCGAGCCGCCGGGCGGGTGTCGGAGAAGCCCCATCCGTCGGCCCCGAGCACGCCGTACTGCCCCGGGACCCATTCGCGGATCATGTCCGGGACCATGAAGTCGTAGTCGGAGGTCGCCACGAACGGGCCGCTGACGCCCTCGAGGCGCTGCGAGATCCACGGGGTGCGCTGATCCTCGGGGCTGAGCAGGTTGTGCTTCTCCGCCTCCAGGGCCTCCTTGCGCAGCTCCGTCCAGGAGGTCACCGACCAGACGTTGGCGCGTACGCCCCAGTCCTCGGCCAGCAGCTCGCGGGCGTGGCGGGCCCACGGCACGCCGACGCCGGAGGCTAGCAACTGTGCCTCGGGCCCGTCGCCCTCGGGCAGGCCCTCGACGACGTACATCCCCTTCAGCAGGCCCTCGACGTCCAGGTCCTCCGGCTCCGCGGGCTGGACGATCGGCTCGTTGTAGACGGTGATGTAGTAGAAGACCTCCTGCAGGCGGTCGTCCTCGCCGTACATGCGCTGCAGACCGTCGCGGATGATGTGGCCGAGCTCGTACCCGTACGCAGGGTCGTAGATCACCGCGCCGGGGTTGGTGGCGGCCAGGATCGGCGAGTGGCCGTCCATGTGCTGGAGGCCCTCGCCGGCCAGCGTGGTCTTGCCGGCCGTCGCGCCGATGACGAAGCCCTTGGCCATCTGGTCCCCGGCGGCCCAGAAGAAGTCGCCGGTGCGCTGGAACCCGAACATCGAGTAGAAGATGTACAGCGGGATCATCGGGAAGTCGTGCGTGGCGTACGAGGTGCCCGCGGCGGTGAAGGCTGCCGTGGAGCTGATCTCGTTGATGCCCATGTGCTTGATCTGGCCGGAGGTGGACTCCTTGTAGGCCAGCAGCAGGTCACGATCGACCGAGAGGTAGTTCTGCCCGTCGGGGTTGTAGATCTTCGCCGTCGGGAACAGCGAGTCCATGCCGAAGGTGCGCGCCTCGTCGGGGACGATCGGGACCCAGCGCTTGCCGGTCTCCTTGTCACGCATGAGGTCCTTGAGCAGACGCACCAGTGCCATGGTGGTGGCGATCTCCTGCTTGCCCGACCCGCGACGGGTGACCTCGTAGGCCTTGTCGCCGGGCAGCTCGAGCGCCTTGTGCTCGGTGCTGCGTGAGGGCATGGGCCCGCCGAGCTCCTCGCGGCGCTGCTTGAGATACTTCATCACCGGGGCGTCGTCATCCGGCAGGTAGAGCGGGGCGTCGTAGACGCTGCCGGACTCGAGCTGCTCATCCGTCACGGGGATGCGCAGCGTGTCGCGGAGCGCCTTGAGATCCTCGAGGGTGAACTTCTTCATCTGGTGGGTCGCGTTGCGGCCCGCGAAGTTCGTCCCCAGCCGGTATCCCTTGACGGTCTGGGCGAGGATGACGGTCGGCTTGCCCTTCTGGGCCATGGCGGCCTGGAAGGCGGCGTAGACCTTCTGGGCGTCGTGCCCGCCGCGGTTGAGCTTCCACCAGATGTCGTCGTCGGAGAGGTCCTCCACGAGCGCCTTGGTGCGCGGATCGCGCCCGAAGAAGTTGTCCCGGATGAAGCCGCCGGATTCGGCGCGGTACGTCTGGTAGTCACCATCGGGAGTGGCGTTCATCAGGTCGATGAGCGCACCGTCGGTGGACTTGGCCAGCAGAGGATCCCAGCCGGAGCCCCAGACGACTTTGATGACGTTCCAGCCCGCGCCACGGAACTGCGCCTCGAGCTCCTGGATGATCTTGCCGTTGCCGCGCACCGGCCCGTCGAGCCGCTGCAGGTTGCAGTTGATGACGAAGGTGAGGTTGTCCAGGTGCTCCTTGGCGGCGATGTGCAGCGCGCCGCGGGACTCGACCTCGTCCATCTCGCCGTCGCCGAGGAACGCCCAGGTGTGCTGCTCGCTGGTGTCCTTCAGCCCGCGGTTGCTGAGATAGCGGTCGAAGGAGGCCTGCTCGATCGCCGCGACCGGGCCGATGCCCATCGAGACCGTCGGGAACTCCCAGAAGTCCTGCATCGCCCGCGGGTGCGGGTACGAGGGCATGCCGTGCTCGCTGGAGAACTCCTGGCGGAAGCCGTCCAGATCCTCCTGGCCGAGGCGGCCCATCATGTAGGCGCGCGCGTAGATCCCGGGGGAGGCGTGGCCCTGGAAGAAGACGTGATCGCCGCCGCCGGGGTGGTTGCGGCCACGGAAGAAGTGGTTGAAGCCGACCTCGTACATCGTGGCGATGGAGGCGTAGCTGGAGAGGTGGCCGCCGACGGCGACCCCGGGGCGCTGGGCGCGATGGACGAGCATCGCTGCGTTCCAGCGGTTGATGTTGCGCAGCTCCTTCTCGAGCTCCACGTCACCGGGGTACTCGGGCTGCTCCTCGACGGGAATGGTGTTGACGTAGTCCGTGGTCAGCGACTCCGGAAGCTCCAGGTCGCGTTCACGGGCGTGCTGGATGAGGCTCTGGACGACCTCCGAGGCGCGCTCGTCGCCCCGGTGCTCGACGAGTCCGTCGAACGAGTCCAACCACTCCTGCGTCTCCTCCGGGTCGGGATCCTGCGCGTGACTGGGCAGGTTGATGCCGATGGGACGAGGGGTCTCGTGCGAACTCACACTGTCCTTCTCTCTTCGGGAGGCGATGGACCGGCCGTGGGAGCAGTGGAACGCCGGTGGGCCCGGCTCCTTCGGCCTCGGTCCGAGCAAGCCTACCGTCGCCGGGGCGCGGAGGGCCCTTCACGATCCCTCCTCAGGTGTGAGACGCCGGACACCCCGTACGGGCGCGCCGGAGTCACAGGCCCGCAGGTGGCGGAGGGTGCGGACGGCCCTCATCGCCCGGTGCCACCTCGAATCTCACCCGCGTGCGCCCCTGTAGTGCAGGAGGGTGGCTCGTGACATAGAATCGGCGCGCAGAGTTCGGTCCACCGTCCCCTCGGGCACGGCCGGACCTGCCGTATCTGCTTTGCCCCATCCTGTGAGGAGCCTTTTCTTGTCACCGTCGGCCGACGCCCCTTCGCCCAGCTCTCTTGCCGAGGCGCTGACGTTCACCTCGGGCCAGATCGTGCAGGAGTTCGGCTACGACGATGATGTCGACCTGGATCTGCGCGACGCGATCGAGGACCTCATCGACGGTGAGCTCGAGGACGAGGACTGCCAGGAGATCGTCGACGCCGTGATCATGTGGTGGCGCGATGGTGACGGCGACCTGACCGACGCGATGGTCGACACCCTCACCACCCTGGCGCCCGGCGCGCCCGTGTGGGTTCTGACCCCCAAGGCGGGCCGCGACGGGCACGTGCCCCCGGGAGAGATCCAGGAGAGCGCCGGGGTCGCCGGTCTGCGCGTCCTGACCACCGTGAGCCTCGCGCCGGATTGGACGGGGACCCGCCTGGCCAGCCGCCCGAGCTGATCACCTCGCGGCGGCCTCGCCCGCGAGGTGACCGCGCCTCGCGCGCGGGCGCGCGGCGTGCGATAGAAAGGGTCACCTGAAGGAGGTCCGGGGGCGCAGCTCCCGTCCGGGTCGTTAGCTCAGCTGGTCAGAGCGTCTGGTTTACACCCAGAAGGTCGGGGGTTCGAGCCCCTCACGACCCACCACGAGACACGGTGCACGGACACAGTTCAGCTCCGGCTCGCGCCCGGCGACGGGGTGCACCGACCTCACCGCGTGCACCGCCTCACGGGGCGTAACGGCCTCACGGCGTGCGCCGGGCTGTGGACCCTCGGAGCGGGGTGTGCGTCGGCCGGAGGGAAGCGTTCGTCAGCGGGTGACGACGTAGGCGAGCACCAGCAGGCACGGCACCGCGAGCGCCGCGCAGCCCCAGACGACCGCGGTCCGCCGGTCCTGGGCACGTTCCTCATCGGTACGGGGCCGCTCACCGCCGGGGAGACCGGCCGCCTCGGCCTCCTCACGATCACGGTTGCGACGCACCAGCAGCCGGCCGATGATCACGATCAGGAAGGCAAGGATCGTCACGCCGAAAAGGAGCAGGATCAGGGTGTCGATGGCGGATCCTCCTGACGGGATGGAACGGATGTGGACAGGATCTCATGGCCTCGGGCAGCCGCCTGGGCGGTTCCTATACTGGAGGACCATCGCGGCAGGCTCGGACCGTTCTCGCACAGTTCGCCCGGGTGACCGCGACCGGCACCTATCGAAGGAGGAGCCGCGCAGGTGAGTGCACCGAGCAGACCGTTCGACGTCGAGGCGATCAGGGCGGATTTCCCAATCCTCGGCCGCATGCTGGACGAGGACACCCCGATGATCTACCTCGACGGGGGCGCGACCTCGCAGCGGCCCCAGCAGGTGATCGACGCCGAGGTCGCCTACCTGACCCACGACCACGCAGCGGTCAAGCGCGGCGCCCACCGGATGGCCACGGCCGCCACGGACGCCTTCGAGGACGCGCGCGAGACGGTGGCCGCGTTCTTCGGAGCCGCCACACCCGACGAGATCGTCTTCACCGGCAACGCGACCGAGGCGCTGAATCTGGTCGCCTACTCCCTCGGCAACGGTGATGAGTCCACCCCGGAGCACCTGCGGGTGCGCGAGGGCGACGAGATCCTGGTGACCGAGATGGAGCACCACGCCAACCTGGTCCCCTGGCAGGAGCTGGCCCGGCGCACCGGCGCCACGCTGCGCTGGATCCCGCTGGCCGACGACTTCACCCTGGACCTGACCGGTCTGGACGCACTGGTCACCGAGCGCACCAAGGTCGTCGCCTTCGCCCACCAGTCCAATGTCCTGGGCACGGTCAATCCCGTCGCACGGCTGGTCGAGGCCGCACGGTCCGTCGGCGCGCTGACCGTGCTGGATGCGGCCCAGTCCGCCCCGCACATGCCGATCGACCTGGCCGCACTCGACGTCGACTTCGTCGCGCTGTCCGGCCACAAGATGCACGGCCCCACCGGCATCGGCGTGCTGTGGGGCCGCTACGAGCACCTCGCGGCGCTGCCCCCGTTCCGCACCGGCGGATCCATGATCGAAGTGGTCCATCTCGACCACTCGACCTTCGCCGCCCCGCCGGCCCGGTTCGAGGCCGGCACGCCCCCGATCAGCCAGGCCGTCGGCCTCGCCGCCGCCTGCGACTACCTCACCGCTCTCGGCATGGAGCAGGTCGCCGAGCACGAACGGGCCCTGACCGACCGGGCGCTGCGCGGGCTGGCAGCGATCGACGGGATCCGCATCATCGGCCCCGCCGCCTCCCCGGAACGGGCGGGCGCGGTGTCCTTCGCCCTGGCAGGCCGCCACCCGCACGACGTCGGCCAGGTCCTCGATTCACTCGGCCTCGAGGTGCGCGTCGGGCATCACTGCGCCTGGCCGCTGCATCGCCGCTACGGGCTGCACGGGACCACCCGCGCGAGCTTCTCCCTCCACACCACCGCCGCGGAGGTCGACGCTCTCATCGCGGGCGTCCGGCACACCGCCGACTTCTTCGGATCATTCTCATGAGCACAGCACTGAACTCCCTGTACACCGAGCTCGTCGTCGAGCACGACAAGCGCCCTCTGCACGAGGGCCTGCGCGAGCCGTTCGACGCCGAGGTCCACCACGTCAACCCCACCTGCGGGGATGAGATCACCCTGCGCCTGCATCTCAGTGGCAGCGGCGAGGGCCAGCGCATCGAGGACGTCTCCTATGACGCGATCGGCTGCGCCATGAGCCGGGCCGCCGCGTCGATCATGGCGGACCTCCTGATCGGCCGCACCGTGGCCGAGATGGATCCGGTGCGGGAGCACTTCGAGGCGGCCATGGGATCGCGTGGCCGCATCGAGGGCGACGAGGAGCTGATCGGTGACGGCGTCGCCCTGCTCGGAGCCGCCAAGTTCCCCGCGCGCGTGAAGTGCGTGCTGATGCCGTGGAAGGCCTACCAGGCGGCGCTGGTCGAGGCCCGGGCGCTCGGCTCATGAGCCGCCCGCACACTGTCGGTCATCTGGCGGCGGCCACGGTGGGATCCGTGACCGGTCTGCTCGAGGAGACCTATCCGCTGTCCTGGGCGGAGTCCTGGGATCGGGTCGGTCTGGTGCTGGGGGAGCGAGGGGCCGACGTCCGACGGGTGCTGCTGGCCGTGGACCCCACAGTGGCGGTCGCCGAGGAGGCCGTGGACCGCGGCGCCCAGCTGCTGGTGACCCACCACCCGCTGCTGCTGCGCGGGGCCAGCTTCCTGCCCGCGGACCAGGGCAAGGGCGCCGTCGTCACGGACCTGCTGCGCGCCGGGACCGCCCTGTGGTGCGGTCACACCAACGTCGACCGGTCCACGCTCGGCACCGTCGGCGCCTGGATGAGCGCCTTGGATCTCCAGGATCCGCGGCCCCTCGTGCCGCCCCCGGAGAGCACGATGGCAGCCCACGGGTCACAGCTGTTCGGCCTCGGGGCGATCGGCACCCTGCCACGGGAGACGAACGTCGCCGAGTTGACCGCAGCCGTGGCCGGCATCGTCCCGCCCACGGCCCGCGGAGTCGTCCACACCGGCCCGGCGAGCCGGCCTGTCCGGACCGTGGCCGTGTGCCCGGGCGCCGGCGACTCCTTCCTGGAGCAGACCCTCGCCGCAGGTGTGGACGCCTACATCACCTCGGATCTGCGCCACCATCCCGCTCTGGAGCACCTCGAGGCCGCTGCGGACCACGCGGCGGTGCCGGCGCTGATCGACGTCCCGCACGCGGCGAGCGAGGCGCTCTGGCTGCCGCTGGCCCGCGACCTGCTCAGCGACGCCGTGCCCGGCCTGGACGTCGTGATCAGCGAGCACACGACCGATCCCTGGGGCGGCCGCGCCGGCTGACCCGCCGCCCAGCGGACCAGCCGCCCAGTGGACCAGCCGCCCAGCGGACCAGCCGCCCAGCGGACCAGCCGCCTAGTGGGCCAGTGGACCAGCCAGGTCAGGCGATGTGGTCGACGATGACGAGGCGGTCTCCCTCCAGTTCCACGCGGAGACCGCCGCCGAGGGCCGGCTGCAGCAGATCCACGACGTCATCGGCCGAGGCCGGAGTCGTGCCGGCCGCCAGCAGCGATCGCGTGACGAGTCCGCGGTAGCGCTTGGCATCGTGGGAGACGACCTTGCGTGCACCGCCGCGCTCCTGGACGGGTGAGACCTCGAGGACCCGCACTGCCGGGTCGGTGCGCAGCGGCATCATCGAGCGGTACGAGCCGGAGCGGCAGTCGATGACCACCGGCGATCCACCCTCCGCCTGTTCCTTCTGCAGGCGCTGCGCCGTCGGCCGCAGCCTCTGGGTCCACCAGGAGCCGGCCTTCCCGAGTCGGGAGACGGCGGAGGTCGCCGAGAGCCGGTAGGCGGGGATCCGGTCGGTGCCGGCGTCGACGAGTCCGAACAGGGCGCTCTGGACGAGGAGGCGGCGGTCCGGCGCGGGGCGATGCGCGGGGTCCAGCTGGTCGTAGAGCACCCCGGAGTACACCGCGAGCGGGGGAGCGGCCGGCTCGTGCTCGAGGTCTGCCATCCGCTGGACGAGCTCGGGGGAAGAAGCTGGGACACCGAGCTTCACGGCGGCGTCCTGGGTCCCCGCCGTGCGCTGGGCGGCCCGCAGCATGGTCCGTCGGGCCTCGAGCAGCTCGGGCAGCGCCATCGCCTCGAGGTCGAGCGGGCGGGCCTCGGCCTCGGGCGGTCGTGTCTTGGTCTCCGAGGGCGGCAGCAGGATCAGCATCTCTCCATTCTCGGAGGCCGATCCGCCCTGCCATGGCACCTCGGGAGGCGCAGTCGCGAGACTTTGCGCACGTCAGCGGACCGTCGGTGACGACCTCACTGGCGGCCCGAGTGCGCGGTCGGCGTAAACTGGACGGCGGACCAGTCGGCCGGGCAGTCGCGTCCTCGGGGCTCGCGCTCCGGGGCCGAGGAAAGTCCGGGCTCCGCCTGGCACGGTGGTGGGTAACGCCCACCCGGAGTGATCCGCGGGACAGTGCCACAGAAAGCAGACCGCCGCCTGAGCCTTTCGGGGCGCGGGCGGTAAGGGTGAAAGGGTGGTGTAAGAGACCACCGCGGTCTCGGTGACGAGGCCGGCACGGTAAACCCCACCGGGAGCAAGGTCGTACAGGGAACGTTCGAGGGTGCCAGCCCGAGTTCCCGGGTGGACCGCTGGAGGTCGTCGGCAACGGCGATCCGAGATGGATGACTGCCGCTCACAGAACCCGGCTTACAGGCCGGCTGGTCCCTCATCACCCTCCGCCACCGCTGCGCCGGTAGGAAGGTGCAGCAATATGGCGGTCAGCGCCGAGTCACCCTGCCTGAGCGTGCCCAGGTCGCGCACCAGACCAGGAAGTTGCGCTCACCCCCGGGGCGGCCTGATCGGCAGACGCGGCCGGGCTGCCTGCTTCCCGCCGGACCCCTACTTCCGCGCAGAGCTCTTCTTCGGCGCAGAGGTCTTCCTCGACCCTGACGACTTGGTCGACCCTGACGACTTGGTCGACCCTGACGACTTGGTCGACCCTGACGACTTGGTCGACCCTGACGCCTTGGTCGACCCCGACGTCTTCGCCCCGGACGACGACCGCGACGCGGACGCCGACGTGCTGTTGCCGCTGCGGGCCGAACTCTGCGAGCCGGAGCTTTTCGACGCGGAAGCGGTCTTCTTCTGACCGGAGGTGGTCGAGCCAGAGTCCTTCTTCTGAGCCGAGGTCTGCTTCCGGCTGGAGGCGGACCGGCCGGAATCCTTCTTCTGGGCCCCGGTCTGCTGACGGGTCGAGGCGGCGGACCCCGAGTCCTTCTTCTGACCCGATGTCGACTGCGCCGCGTCTTTCTCCTGGCTCGTCGCTTTCTTCTGACTCGTGGACTTCTTCTGGCTCGTGGCCTTCCGACCGGACGTGGTGGCTTTCGTGCCGGAGCTCTTCGCAGACGACTTCTGCGCGCCGGTGGCCTTCCCGGACGAGCTCTTGGTGGCGCTCGATGCCTTCGTCGAGGCGGTGCTCTCGGCGGATTCCTCGGCCGGTGACCTGGTCGACGTCGCAGCGGTCTCCGTGGCATCGGTGCTCGCCGCGGACGTCGTCGAGCTCGCCTGCTTCGACGACGTCTTCGAGTTCGCCTGCTTCCCCGAGGACGCGGTCGACGGCGAGGACGTCTGCTCGCGAGAGGACGTCGAGCCGGATCCGTCGACATCATCCTCGGACCGTCGCGCGAGTGCCGCAGCGCCGATGATGCCTGCCTCGTTGCGCAGCTCCGCCGGCACGATGGGGGTGTTCAGCTCCAGGCGCGGGAGGAACTTCTCGTGCTCCTTGGAGACCCCGCCGCCGACGATGATGAGGTTCGGGCTGAAGAGGAACTCGACCAGGGAGAAGTACTTCTGGAGCCGCTTCGCCCACTTCTTCCAGGACAGGTCCTTGCGCTCACGAGCGGATTCGGCCATGTACTTCTCGGCCGAGTCGCCCTTGAGCGGAATGTGCCCGAGCTCCGTGTTCGGCACCAGGCGCCCGTCGACGAACATCGCACTGCCCACGCCGGTGCCCAGCGTGATCACCAGCACCACGCCCTGCTGGCCGCGGCCGGCACCGAACTCCATCTCCGCGATGCCGGCGGCGTCGGCATCGTTGACCACGAACACGTCGTGCCCGGTGCGCTCGGTGAACAGGGCGTCGGCGTCGGTGCCGATCCAGGACTTGTCGACGTTGGCGGCGGTACGGGCCACTCCCTGCTGGATGACGGCCGGGAAGGTCACGCCGACGGGCATGCCCTCGCTGATGTCGAAGCTCTCGATGAGCTCGCTGACCGTGTCGGCGACCGCGTCCGGTGAGGAGGGCTGAGGGGTCTTGATCCGCAGCCGGTCCGCGGCGAGCGCCCCCGACGCAAGATCCACGGGCGCGCCCTTGATGCCGCTGCCGCCGATGTCGATGCCGAACGCCTGCTCGGTCATGATCTGTCCTCGTTCCGTGTGCCGGGTCCCGGCGGTCTGTCCGCCCATCGCTGGCCATAGTGTGCCAAACAACCCGGATCCCCGCCGACGAGCCGCGCTGTCGACCCCGCCGACGAGGCGGCCGGCGGTGGCCCGGGCGAGCGCGGGACGGTCCGCTCAGAGGACGGTGAGCAGCTCCGGACCCTGGTCGGTGATGACCATGGTGTGCTCGAACTGGGCGCTGAAGGAGCGGTCCTTGGTGACCACGGTCCAGCCGTCGTCCCACTGCTCCCAGTCCTGCGAGCCCATCGCGACCATCGGCTCGATGGTGAACGTCATGCCCTCGGCGATCACGTCGTCGAACATCGGCGCGGAATCGTAGTGGGGGATGACCAGGCCGTTGTGGAAGCCCTCGGCGACGCCGTGACCGGTGTAGTCGCGCACCGACTCGTACCCGTGGCGGGCGACGAACTTCTCGATCACGCGCCCGATGACATTGACCTGGCGGCCCGGCTTCGCCGCCTTGATGCCCCGCATCATCGCCTCGTGGGACTGCGTGACCAGGTCCTGGACGCGGGGATCGACCTCACCGACCTCGAAGGTGGCGTTGGTGTCTCCGTGGACCCCGTGGATGTAGGCGGTGACGTCCACGTTGAGGATGTCGCCGGACTGCATCACCGTCGAGTCCGGGATGCCGTGGCAGATCACCTCGTTCAGGCTCGTGCAGCACGACTTCTCGTACCCGAGGTAGCCGAGAGTGGAGGGGTAGGCCCCGTGCTGGATCAGGACGTCGTGGACGACCTCGTCGATACGGTCGGTGGTCACGCCCGGCTGGGCGGCCTCACCGGCGGCCTGCAGAGCGATCGCCGCGATGCGCGAGGCCTCACGCACGCGCTCGATGACATCCGCGCTCTGGATGTGGGGCCCGGTATCGGAGACGGCCTCGTCCTTGTCGACGTACTCGGGGCGCTCGATGCGTGCGGGCACGGGACGACGGGGGCCGACGGTGCCGGGGACCAGCACCTCTCGTCCTTCTGGACGGATCCATTTCTGCTCTACAGTCATATCCACCAGTCTCTCACCGATGCGGAAAGGAGCCCGACGTGACGGAGGGCACCGAGTTCTACTACAACCTCACCACGGGCAACGTCGAAGAGGGCCGGCAGTCGCCCGGCACCGAGCTGATGGGGCCCTACTCCACGCGTGCGGAGGCCGAGAAGGCGCTGAAGATCGCTGCGGCCCGGAACGAGGCGTGGCAGGAGGAGGACCAGGAGTGGGAGGACTACGGCGGATCCGCGGAAGGGTCCGAGCCGAAGAACTGACCCTGGAGAACTGACCCCGCGGCGCTCTTCGCTCGGCCGGCTGAGGTCAGTCGAAGGAGTGCTCCGGGCCGGGGTAGGACCGCTCGGTCACCTCGTCGCGGTACTGCGCGGCCGCGCGCTGGAGATCGGCGCGCAGATCTCCGAAAGCCTTGACGAACTTGCCGTGGAAACTGGACATGCCGGCCATGTCCTGCCACACCAGCACCTGCCCGTCGCAGGAGGGGCCGGCACCGATACCGACGGTCGGCACATGCACCACCTCGGTGATGCGTGCGGCGACCTGCGCCGGGACGAGTTCGAGCACGATCGCGGAGGCCCCGGCTTCCTGCAGCGCGACCGCGTCCTCGGCGAGCTGATCGGCTGCCGCGGCGTCCCGGCCCTGGACCCGGTGGCCCGACAGCGAGTTCACCGATTGCGGGGTGAAACCGAGGTGCCCCATCACGGGGATGCCGGCCTGCGTCAGCGCCTGGATCTGGGGGACGATCGCGTGGCCGCCCTCGAGCTTGATCATCTCCGCGCCGGCCCGGATCAGCTCGACACCGTGACGGACCGCGTCGGCCGGGCCCGTCTCGTAGGTGCCGAAGGCGAGGTCCGCCACGATCAGCGGGCGGTGGACGCTGCGGGCGACGGCACCGGTGAAGGTGAGCATGTCCTGATGGGTGGTGGCGGTGGTCGAGTCGTGGCCGAGCACGGTGGTGCCGACGGAGTCGCCCACCAGCAGCACGTCGATCCCGGCCGCCTCGAAGGCCTGGGCGGAGAACTGATCGTAGGCGGTGAGCATCGAGAACGGCCGGCCGCGCTCCTTGGCGTCCTGCAGATGACGGATGCGGACCTTGGCGGGACCGGAGGAACCGGTGCCGGAGGGGGTGCTCACGATGTGCTCCTGGAGGCGCATGGACGACGAGGGTCGCGGGACTCCTCGATCGCGCCCCGCGGCCCGGACCACCGGCAGCTGCGGCAGGTCCGTACCCGGCAGTCTAGTTCCGCGTGCCCGCCGAGCCGGCGAGCCCGATCGATTCCGGGCACGGTGCGCCAGGCCTCGTGGGGCGGCCATATGGGAGCCTTGTGGCCCGTCGGCATCCGCGCCGGCGCCGAGAGGGAGGATGGATGATGAGTTCGATCATGCGCACGACGGTTCGCCGCGCGGCTGCAGGTCTGGGCGTCCTCGCCATCGCGGCGGGGGCGGGGGCGTGCACCGGCGGCGACGAGGGGGAGACGGGCGGCCAGGAGACCGCGTCGCAGGAGAGCGACCCGGAGGCTACCCGCGAGGCCACCGGTCCGAGCGACGGTGGCGGCGAGGCTCCCTCGGACGCCGGCAGCGGCGAGAACGCGGGCGAAGTCGGCGAGCAGGACGTCTCGGCGGCGAAGGAGCAGATGATCGGCTTCATCCAGGCCCTGGGGGACAAGGACGCCGAAGCGGCCTGCGGCTTCGTCCTGGACCCGGCCACCGATCAGCCGGTCGAGGGGGCCTCCGCCACCGCCTGCGTCGAGACGATCACCGACAGCGACCAGTACCAGGCCCTGTCGCCGCAGGCGGCCGCGATGGTCACCGAGGACATGCTCGAGGCCGAGCCCCGGGACGACGGGACGATCGCGATCAGCGTGCCCGGGATCGACACCGAGGTGCCGATGGCGCGGGGGGACGACGGCAGCTGGTACATCAAGGCGCTCTGACCGGGATCGGTCCGCGGCCGCCCGCGGCCCGTTACCCGTTGCCCGCGGCCCGTTACCCGTTGCCCGCTGCCCGTGCGGCAGACTGGTTGTATGGAACATCTCCACGATGACGTCATCCGGACCGTCTCCGACCGCGACGTGCGGTTCATCCGTCTGTGGTTCTGCGACATCGCCGGGACGCTGAAGTCCATCGCGATCTCTCCGTCGGACCTCGAGACGGCCTTCACCGAGGGCATCGGGATCGACGGCTCCACCATCGAGGGCCTGACCCGCAGCTACGAATCAGACATGATCCTGCGCCCGGATCCGGGCACGTTCGAGCTGCTGGCCTGGCGCGGCGAGACCAATGCGACCGGACGCATGATGTGCGACGTCCTCACCCCCGACGGCGAACCCGCCGCCGCCGACCCGCGCCGCGTGCTGCGCGACATCCTCGCCCGCGCCGAGGAGAAGGGCCTGGAGCTCTTCGCCCACCCCGAGATCGAGTTCTACCTGTTCGAGAAGCCCTACACCCAGGGCGACCGGCTGGTCCCGATCGACAACGCCGGCTACTTCGACCACGTCCACCGCGGCCAGGGCCAGGACTTCCGTCGCACCGCGATCGAGCACCTGGAGGCGATGAACATCCAGGTCGAGTTCTCCCACCACGAGAACGGGCCCGGCCAGAACGAGATCGACCTGCGCTACGCCGACGCGCTGACCACGGCGGACAACATCGTTACCCTGCGCACCGTGGTCAAGGAGGTGGCCCTGTCGATGGGGCAGGTGGCCACCTTCATGCCCAAACCGATGATCGACCAGCCCGGCTCCGGGATGCACACCCACCTCTCGCTGTTCCAGGGCGGCAAGAACGCCTTCCACGAGCCCGGCGCCGAGTACGGCCTCTCCCGCACCGGCCGCCAGTTCATCGCGGGCCTGCTGCAGCACGCCCCGGAGTACAGCGCCGTGACGAACCAGTGGGTCAACTCCTACAAGCGCCTGTGGGGCGCGCAGGAAGCGCCGAGCTACATCTGCTGGGGGCACAACAACCGTTCCGCGCTGGTGCGGGTGCCCTTCCACAAGCCCACCAAGGGCACCAGCTCGCGCGTCGAGTTCCGGGGGCTGGACTCCGCGGCGAACCCGTACCTGGCCTTCGCAGCCCTGCTGGCGGCGGGCATGGCCGGCATCGAGGGGGAGTACGAGCTGCCCGAGGGCGCCGAGGACGCGGTGTGGGACCTCACCGAGCGCGAGCGCCGCGCCATGGGGATCGAACCGCTGCCCACCGACCTGTTCCGGGCGCTGGAGAACTTCGAATCCTCCGAGCTGATGGCCGGCACCCTCGGCGAGCAGGTCTTCGAGTTCTTCCTGCGCGACAAGAAACAGGAGTGGCAGCGCTATCGCGAGCAGGTGACCGACTACGAGCTGGACTCCACGTTCGGCCGGGTCTGAGGTGCGCCGGCCGATGACCTCCCAGCCCGCGACCGGTGCCGGCGGCCTCGCCCGCCTCGGCTTCACCCGGACCGACCGCGTCAGTCGCTTCCTCGCCGACCCGGCCCTGGCCGGGCTGCCCCAGGGAGCCGTGGCCCGCATCGGTGCCACGGCCGACGGCGATGATGCGGTCATCGGTCTGCTCCGCCTGGCCGAAGCCGCCGAGGGCTGCGGACGCAAAGCGCTGAAGGACGAGTTCCTCGCCGGCATCGGGACGCCCGGCAGCGCCGGCGACCGGCTGCTCCGGCTGCTGGGCACGTCCGTCGCGCTCGGCGACGTCCTCACCCGGCACCCGGAGCTGCTGGAGGCGCTGCGCGAGGGCGATGACGAGCTGGCCACGCCGGCCGCCGCCGTGCGCGAGCGGATGCTGCGGTCGGTCGGCGCCGACCCGTCGGCCCCCGTGCCCGTCGCCGCCGAGTCCGGGCGGGAGGCCCGCGACGACCTGCGGGTCGCCTACCACGAACGACTGATCCAGATCGCCGCCGCCGATGTCCTCGCCGCGTCCCCCGAAGCTCTCCAGCCGCGGGTCTCGACCGCCCTCAGCGACCTGGCAGACGCCGCCCTGGATGCGGCCGCCGCGATCGCCCGGGCGACCGTCGAGGACCACGAGAAAGTCCGCTGGTCCGTGATCGCGCTCGGCAAGACCGGAGCGCGCGAGCTGAACTTCATCTCCGACGTCGACGTGATGCACGTGGTCGCCCCCGTCGACGATGCCGCCGAGGAGGAGCTGGTGGTGATCGGCTCCGCCCTCGCCCGGGAGCTGGCTCGCGTGTGCTCGGACCGCACGGCCGAGGGGTCCCTGTGGCAGGTCGATGCGAACCTCCGGCCCGAGGGCAAGGACGGTCCGCTGGTGCGGACCCTGGACTCGTACCGCCACTACTACACCCAGTGGGCCCACTCCTGGGAGTTCCAGGCCCTCCTGAAGTCGCGCGCCGCCGCCGGCGACCTCGAGCTGGGCCGGGAGTTCGAGGAGATGGTCGAGCCCTGGGTGTGGAAGGCCTCCACCCGCGAGGGGTTCGTCGAGGACTCCCGCGCGATGCGCCGCCGGGTCATCGCCCACATCCCGCACGGCGAGGCCGACCGCAACATCAAACTCGGCCCCGGCGGCCTGCGGGACGTGGAGTTCACCGTGCAGATGCTGCAGATGGTCCACGGCCGCACCGATCTGGGTCTGCATGCGCGCTCCACGCTCCAGTCGCTCGCCCGGCTGGGCGAGGGCGGCTACATCTCCCGCAACCACGTCGCCGAGATGGACGCCGCCTACCGGTTCCTGCGCTGCGTCGAGCACCGCATGCAGCTGCACCGACTGCGCCGCACCCAGGTGCTGCCCACCTCCCCGGCCGACCTGCGACGCCTGGCACGCACCCTGGGCCTGACCCCGGACCAGTTCGACCAGAAGTACAACCGCACCCGCCGCCGCGTGCGCCAGCTGCACGAGGAGATCTACTACCGCCCCCTGCTGGAGACGGCCTCCACGCTCAGCGACGGCGAGATCCGGCTGAGCCCGGAGTCGGCCACGGCCCGCCTGGCAGCGATCGGCTACCGCGACGGGGCCCGCGCCCTGACCCACATCACCGCCCTGACCGAGGGCATCTCCCGGCGCGCGAAGATCCAGCGCCAGCTGCTGCCCGCGATGCTCGAATGGTTCGCCGACGGCATCGATCCCGACCTCGGCCTGCTCGCGTTCCGCCGGCTCTCGGACACCATCGGCTCCGCCCACTGGTACCTGGGCCTGCTGCGGGACTCGGGCCTGGCCGCGAAACGGCTGACCCGGGTGCTCTCCGGCAGTCGCTTCGTCGGCGAACAGCTGGTGCAGATCCCCGAGGCGGTGCGCTGGCTCGCCCGCGACGAGCATCTGCGCCCGCTCTCCCGCGACGTCCTGGGCCGGGAGTTCCTCGCCGTCATCTCCCGGGTCGACTCCGTCGAGGTGGCCCGCGACGTCCTGCGGCGCACCCGCAACCGGGAGCTGCTGCGGATCGCCCTGGCACACCTGACCGGTCTCTCCTCCGCGACCGAGGTCGCCCGCGCCCTCACCGACCTCGCCGAGGCGGTGCTGGAGGCGGGGCTGCTGGTCGCCTTCCATGTGGTCGCCCGCGAGCGCAAGGTGGTCGGCGCCGGCGCCGAGACCCTCGACAGCGTCGAGGAGGTCGATGTCGACACCGCCAAACGCCTGCGCGAGCGCCGCTCCGACCCGGCGCGCGCCCTCGGGGTGGAGATGGCGATCGTGGCGATGGGCAGCTTCGGTGCCCGCGAGATGGGCTACGCCTCCGACGCCGACGTCCAGTTCCTCCTCATCGATCGCGGGGCCGGGCACGCCGCCGGCGAGATCGGGGTGGCTGTGGCCACCCAGGTCCAGCGCATCCTCAACGCCCCCGCCGCCGGCACCGACATGAAGGTCAGCGCGGACCTGCGCCCCGAGGGGAAGAACGGCATGCTCGCCCGCAGCGTCGAGGCATGGATCGAGTACTACCGGCGGGACGCGCAGACATGGGAGAAGCAGGCGCTGCTGCGCGCCCGGCCCGTGGTGGCCTCGGAGGCCGTCGCGGCGCAGCTGCGGGAGGAGATGGACCGGCACCGCTACCCGGCGAGCGGGCTCGACGAGCGCGCGCGGCGGGAGATCACCCGCATGAAGGCGCGCGTGGAGTCCGAGCGCCTGCCGCGCAACGCCGATCCCTCCCGCCAGGTCAAGCTCGGCCGCGGCGGGATGACCGACGTCGAGTGGAGCGCCCAGATCCTCGCCATGGAGCACGCTCACGAGGTCGACGGGCTGCGCACCACCAGCACGCTGGGCCAGCTCGAGGCCGCCGCTGGGGCCGATCTGATCTCCGCCCGGGAAGCCGAGGAGCTCTCGGAGGCATGGAAGTTGGCCTGGCAGGTCCGCCGCTGCCTGTTCCTGTGGAAGGGCCGCGAGGGGGATGTGCTCCCCACCGACCGCACCGAGCTGCGGGCCCTCGCCCAGCTCATCGATGGCGAGGACGGCTCCGCCTCCGAGCTCGAGGAGCGGTACCTGCGGCTGACCCGCCGGGCCCGGCTGATCGCCGAGCGACTCATCTTCGGCCCCGAAGGGTGACCCGCCGCCGCGTGATTCTCGGCGCGTACGGCGCTGTCACCACGGCCGGAGGCCGCCGTCGGCGTACCGTGAACTCCGCCCCCTGTCACCGACCCGCGTCCTATCGCGTCCTCCCGAGGAGCCATGACGACCCCCACTCTCAGCGCCGACACCCCGCGTGGCCGCATGTACCGCCTCGAGCCCGACGGACCGCTGCTGTACCCCTCGATCACCACGGTCGCGGGCATGCGCGCCAAGGACCACCTGCAGGGCTGGTACGCCACCATGGCCTCCAAGCGAGCACTGGAGATGTACGCGTGGCTGGACCGCAATCCCGGCCGGGCCGCGGCGGAGATCGCCCGTGTCGCCCGCGACAAGTGGGGCACCCAGAAGCGCATCGCCGCGGCCGCCACCGAGTACACGCGCACCGCGGCGGATTTCGGCACCCTGGTCCATTCTGCCTGTGAGCTGTGGGGCACCAGCGGGGCGCGCCCCACCGCCGCCCAGATCGGCGAGCTCGCCGACCACATGCGCTCCTCGCAGGGAGCCTTCGCCGCCGAGAAGGACCCGCAGGCGCTGATCACCCACGCCGACGTGCGCCTGGACGGCTACGGCCGGTTCCTCGAGGACTACCAGCCCGAGTTCGTCGAGGTCGAGCAGACGGTCGTGAACCATACCGTCGGCTACGCCGGGACCACCGATGCGATCGTCCGTATCGGCAACACGCTGCTCAGCGCCGACATCAAGACCTCGAAGAAGGTGCGCGGCGACTATGCGCTCCAGGGTGTGGCCGTGGTCCGCGCCGAACAGTTGCTGGATGACGACGGCACCGTGCGGGAGATGCCGGACCTCACGGGCGCGTTCATCATCCACCTGCCCGAGGCCGGCGGCTACCAGGTGGTGCCGCTGCGCACCGGTGACGCCGAGTTCGAGGTGTTCCGCTCCCTGCGCAGCGCGTGGTCCTTCGAGCCCGACGAGTGCGCCTTGGAGGCGTCGTCGGGTCCGCAGGAACTGCTGCTGTCGCTGCTGCGCGCCAAGGGCGGGATGGCCGCGCTGGACTGACCCAGCCGATTCAGGGGACCGGGCCGCCCGCTCGCTCCGCGATCTGGGTGGCCGTCAGCTCCCGGCACCGCTGGACATCCCGCAGGAGGCCGCGACGGCGCCGACCCTCGGGGCGGGCGCGGATCGCAGCGATCTCCTCCTCGGTCCAGGGCATCACCTCGCAGGTGCCGCCGCGGGCGGCCCAGCGCCGGTACCAGCGCGGCGCGAGGCGAGCGGGCCACCAGAAGCAGGACACGGCGATCACGAGCATGGCCAGCCAGATGAACGGCAGGTTCCACCACAGCTGCCGGAGATCCTCGCGTCCGAAGAACTCGAACACGGTCGCCGGCAGGGACATCACCAGTGCTCCGCCCAGTCCGGCCATCGTGAACGGCCAGGTGTTGCGGGAGGCTATCTGTGAGGCGTTGTAGGGCGGCTTGACCACCCACGAGCGGCGCGCCCCGGACAGCGCACGGAGACCGGGCGCCACGACGGCGACGACCACCAGGTGCATCGCCAGTCCGATCACGAGCACGTCGGTCGTCATGTACATCGGGCGGGTTCCGTTCTCTACGGCGCCCGGATGGCGACGCAGCGGGCGAGGCGGGGGAGGGGCGCCCGGACGCGGCCACCCCGTGGTCCGTCCGGAAAGCGGCCCCCGCCCTGCACGGATGCAGGTCGGGGGCCGCTGATCGAGCTGACGGCTCGGGGAGCGTCAGCTCGAGAGCCCAGAGGGCTCAGATGTCTCCGTCAGCTCAGATGTCGTAGTAGAGCTCGAACTCGTGCGGGTGCGGGCGGAACCGGAAGGGATCGATCTCCTGGGTGCGCTTGAACTCGATCCAGGTCTCGATGAGGTCCTGGGGGAACACGTCGCCCTCGGTGAGGTAGTCGTGATCGGCCTCGAGGGCGTCCAGGGCGGCGCCGAGGGAGTCGGGCAGCTGACGGATCTGCTGGTGCTCCTCCGGGGGCAGCTCGTAGAGGTCCTTGTCGATCGGCTCCGGCGGCTCGATGCGGTTGCGGATGCCGTCGATGCCGGCCATCAGCTGGGCGGCGAAGGACAGGTACGGGTTGGCCGAGGGGTCCGGTGCGCGGAACTCGATGCGCTTGGCCTTCGGGGTAGAACCGGTGACCGGGATCCGGATCGCGGCCGAGCGGTTACGGGCCGAGTACACCATGTTCACCGGCGCCTCGAAGCCCGGCACCAGACGCTTGTAGGAGTTCACCGTGGGGTTGGTGAAGGCCACCAGCGAGGGGGAGTGCTCGATGATGCCGCCGATGTACCAGCGGGCGATGTCCGAGAGGCCGCCGTAGCCGCGCTCGTCGAAGAACAGCGGCTCGCCGTCCTTCCACAGCGACTGGTGGGTGTGCATCCCGGAGCCGTTGTCGCCGAACAGGGGCTTGGGCATGAACGTCGCGGTCTTGCCGGACTCCCACGCGGCGTTCTTGACGACGTACTTGAACTTCATGACGTCATCGGCCGCGTTCAGCAGGGTGTTGAAGCGGTAGTTGATCTCCTGCTGGCCCGCGGTGCCGACCTCGTGGTGGGCACGCTCGACCTGCAGGCCGACCTGGTCCAGGACCGCGCAGATGTCATCGCGCAGATCGGACATCTGGTCGTTCGGGGAGACGGGGAAGTACCCGCCCTTGACGCGGGTCTTGTAGCCCTGGTTGCCGCCGAACTCGGACTCGTCGCGGTCGGTGTTCCACACGGCCTCGTCGGAGTCGATCTGGTAGAAGCCCGAGTTGATGCTGGTCTTGAACCGCACGTCGTCGAAGATGTAGAACTCGGCCTCGGCGGCGAAGATCGCCGTGTCGGCGATGCCGGTCGAGGTCAGGTACTCCTGAGCCTTCTGGGCCACCGTGCGCGGGTCGCGGGAGTAGGGCTCGTCCGTGAACGGGTCGACGATCGAGAAGTTGATGACCAGCGTCTTGCGCTCGCGGAACGGGTCCACGTACGCCGTGCGCAGATCAGGGATCAGCTTCATGTCGGACTCGTGGATCGCCTGGAACCCGCGGATGGACGAACCGTCGAACAGCTGACCGGTCTCCATCGCCTCCGCATCGAACGTGCTCGCCGGCACGTTGAAGTGCTGCATGATGCCGGGAAGGTCGCAGAAGCGGATGTCGATGAACTCGACGCCCTCTTCCTCGATGTACTTCACGACCTCGCTGGGACTGTTGAACACATTTCCTCCATCCGCGCCCACAGGCGCGTGTTTGTGCTGTCGAACCCCGAGGGGGTCATCACCATGTCGAGATCCGGGCACACGGGTGCGGACCGCATCTCGGGTGCCGTCCACCATATGCGCCGTCGGTGCGAGCCGGTTCCCATGACCGCAGAGCGGGCAGCCGCTCCCAGATCCGGGGTCTAGGGTTTCGGTCGTGGTCGAGCGCAAGGATCTGGGGTCGTGGATGGGCGGCGTGCCGTCCGATCCGGACTATGTCGCGGGGGCGGATCTCGGCCTGCCCGCCGAGGGATCGGGGTCGGTCGCCCCGTTCTGGCGCCGTCCCGTCTCGGTCGTGATCGACTGGGGCCTGTGCGTGGCCATCTCGGCGCTGTTCTTCCAGTACGACGCCACGGCCAACCTGGTCCTCTTCGTGGTCGTGAACCTGCTGTTCATGAGCCTTTTCGGGGCCACGCCGGGCCAGTTCGTGATGCGGGTCCGGATCCTCCCGGTGCGCGGACGGATGCCGATGCCGCTGCGAGCTGCGGTGCGCACGGGTCTGATGCTGCTGCTGATCCCGGCCGTCGTGTGGAACAAGGACGCGCAGCCCCTCCACGACACGGCCGCCGGCACCGCCGCCGTCACCGTCTGACGGCTCTGCCCTCGCGGCGGGTCTGCCTCTCCGGTGCCGATGCGCGGGGCACCTCATCGCGTCGCGCGGCGATCCTCTACGCCCGTCACCCTCGTGCTTCTACGCCCGTGACCTGGTGCGATAAATATGGTCACGTTTCGATAACGCACGTAACGGAGAGATAACGGCGGCTCGCGGGGAGCCGAGCCGGTGAGGAAGCGTCCCGAGTTTCCGACAGACGAAACCCCCGCGCGGTCGGAACCGGGCGGGGGCGTCAGGCGGGGAGGCGCCGCGAGTCAGCGGCCGCGCATCGCCTTGCGGTTCGGGCGTGCCCGCATCGGGTCCACGCCCTTGGGAACAGCCTGACGGATCGAGCGGTGCAGCGCTGTCAGCCGCTTGCTGACCTGTGCGGACTCATCCTTGGTGAGGACCTTCTTCATCCGCGTCATGTGGGTCGGCAGCTTGTGCAGCGGGACCTCACCCTCGCCGTCGCCGACGACGATCTGGTGGACCGGGACGCCTTCGTGCTGGAGCACCCGGCGGATGTTGCGCCGCTCCTTCTCGAGCAGCTTCATGGAGATGGCGGAGGAATCCTCCGCGACCACGGCGATCCCGGCGCGGCCGGAGGCGCGGAAGAGCATCTTCTGGCTGCGGGGATCGACCTGGACGGGCTCGTCGGCGACGTCCCAGCCGCGGCGGATCGACTGCATCGCGGCCAGGGCGGCGCCGGGCTGGCCCTTGATGCGGCTGAAGGCGGCGCGCTCGGCCTTGCGCGCCAGGATCAGCATCGCGACCAGCACGCCGACGGCCAGTCCGAGGAAGATGCCGTACCAGGGGCTGTTGAACACGAGCCAGCTGACCAGGATGCCGGCGGCGATGGAGGCCACCACCGCGAGGGTCATCAGGGGCAGGGTGGTGCGGTCGACGTCCTGGGTGTACTTGAACACCTCGAGCATCTGCTTCAAGCGCCCCGGCTTCTTCGAGCCGTCGGCGTTCTTCGCGCCCTTGGCGGGCTTGGTCTCGCTATTGCGGGCCATGGGTGTGGGTCCTCTCGGGGGCGCGCGAGCCTCAGCTCGCGGCGGCCTGATTGCTGCGGGCGACGACGCTCGCAGCTTCCTGACGGGCGGGCTGGTCCTGATCCAGATGGCGGAGATTCTCCGGGATCTCCCGGCCGAGCTTCCTCATCGCCTGCGCCCAGAGCTTCCCGGCGCGGTAGGAGGAGCGGACCATCGGTCCGGCCATGACACCGAGGAAGCCCATCTCCTCGGCGGCCTCGGAGAGCTCGACGAACTCTTCGGGCTTGACCCACCGGTCGATGGGATGGTGCTTCTTGGACGGGCGCAGATACTGCGTGATCGTGATGAGATCGCAGCCGGCCTCGCGCAGCCGCTGCAGGGACTCGAGGATCTCTCCGGTCGTCTCACCCATGCCCAGGATCAGGTTGGACTTGGTGATCATGCCGGCGTCCTTGCCCAGGGTGATCACGTCCAGCGACCGCTCGTAGCGGAAGGCCGGACGGATCTGCTTGAAGATCCGCGGGACGGTCTCGAGATTGTGGGCGAACACCTCGGGCCCGGCCTCGAAGACCTGCTGGAGCGCCTCGCCGTTGCCCTTGATGTCGTCGATCAGCAGCTCCACGCCGGTGCCGGGGCTGACCGAGTGGATCTGGCGGCAGGTCTGTGCGAACAGGCCGGCGGCGCCGTCGGGCAGGTCATCGCGGGCGACGCCGGTGATCGTGGAGTAGCGCAGGCCCATGTCCTTCACCGATCGGGCGACCTTCACCGGCTCCATCGGGTCGACCGGCATGGGCTTGCCGGTGGCGATGTCGCAGAAATCGCAGCGACGGGTGCAGGTGTCGCCGCCGATGAGGAAGGTTGCCTCGCGATCCTCCCAGCATTCGAAGATGTTGGGGCAGCCGGCTTCCTCGCAGACGGTGTGGAGGCCCTGCCCGTGCACGCGCTTCTTCATGGCGCTGTACTCGGGACCCATCACGGCGCGGGTCTTGATCCATTCGGGCTTGCGCTCGATGGGTACCTCGGCGTTGCGTGCCTCGACGCGCAGCATGCGCCGGCCTTCGGGAGCGACAGTCACCCTCATGCCTCCTACGTTCGACGTTCCGGGAAGTCTACCGAGCGGGCCTGGGCCCGGCGCACGTCATACCACGGCAGCAGAGGTGCGGTGCGCCACCAG
Source organism: Brachybacterium sp. SYSU DS0246 (assembly GCF_059391765.1). Taxonomy (NCBI): domain Bacteria; kingdom Bacillati; phylum Actinomycetota; class Actinomycetes; order Micrococcales; family Dermabacteraceae; genus Brachybacterium; species Brachybacterium sp. SYSU DS0246. The sequence goes on from NZ_JBZXYT010000004.1 coordinate 93,271, forward strand.
TTCCGTCATCGCCTCTTCGGCCTCGTCGATCACATCGGCCACGGCGATGCGACGGCCCGCCTCGCGGCTGAGGCTGGTCACGCCGGCGTCGTCGATACCGCAGGGGATGACGTTCTCCGCCCAGCTGAGGTCGTTGGCGCAGTTCAGGGCGAAGCCGTGCATGGTGGCCCGCTTGGAGACCCGCATCCCGATCGCGCAGACCTTGCGGGCTTCCTCGCCCTCCGGGGCGACCCATACGCCGCTGCGACCCTCGATCGGGAGCGTGTCCACGCCCATCTGCCCGCAGACGCCGATGAGAGTGTGCTCGAGCGCGCGCACGAAGCCGACGACATCGATCGGGATCGGGAGCTTGACGATCGGGTAGCCGACCAGCTGCTGCGGCCCGTGCCAGGTGATCTTCCCGCCGCGGTCGATGTCGATCACCTCGGCGCCGTCGCGGGGGCGCTCGTGATCAGCGGTGAGCTTGCCGGCGGTGTACACGGCCCGATGCTCCAGCAGCAGCAGCGTGTCCGGCCGGGTGCCGGCGACGACCTCGGCGTGGAGGCGGCGCTGGATATCCCAGGCGGAGCGGAAGTCGACCGGACCGGGAGGCAGGTCGAACTCCTCATGGCGGTCTCCCTCGGGGAGGGGTTCGCTGAAACCGAGGCGGATGACGTCGAGCACGCACACAGGCTACTCCGGCCCTCACCAGTGCGTTGTGGACGGCCAGCGGTCGGCACCGGAGTGACGGGGTTCACTGGACCCATGGAGGAGTTCGATCAGGAGCGGTTCGAGCACGGGCCGGGCCCCCTGCACGGTGGGCTGGGACGCTCCGCCGGGGCAGGGCACCGCCTGATGTCCGAGCTCGGCGCCGCGCAGCGGCGAGACCGCGATCGCGAGGAGACGCAGGTCCGTGTCCGGAGTGACCGTATGGCCCTGCACGTCCAAGCGCTCACGCCGACCGGCCTGGAGAGTGTGCGCGCCGAGATGCAGCTGCTCGCTGCGCTCGAGGTCGCCGGTGCCTCGGCAGCGCCGACGGTGCTGGAGATCGGGGACGAGGGCTACGTGCGGGAGTTCGCCCGGCCGCTCGACCTCCGCGGAGGCCGGCGCTCGGCGGTCACCGGCAGCCCGGCGACCGCCGAGCGGATGGCGCAGGCCCGCGCACGGGAGGATCTCGACGCGGTGGTGGACGCCCTGCATGAGCGGGGCTGGGTGCTGGGCGCCGCGCCCGGGCAGGGGATCGGGATCCGGGTCGACGGCAGCGTGATGCTGCTCGACCTGACCGGTCTGGGGCCCGGGACCGAGGTCTCGGCGCAGCGCGCGGACCGGGCGTGGGTCGACTCCGTGCTCCAGGATCAGGAGCGCACCTTGCGGCGCCGGATCGACGAGCCGCGGCATGAGGTGCCGCGGGAGGAGACGGGACCGCCGCCCGAGGACGACCCGGGGGAGGGTGCGGGAGCGCCGCCCGAGGAGGCCTCGGGGGACGACGAGGTCCCGGCGAAGGGCTCCGCGGCCACTCGCGCTGCGGCGCCGTTGCCGGCTCCGCGCCTGGTCCGGGCACGGACGCGGTATGCCGGCGATACCGCCTCCCGCGACATCGGCGGCGCCGATGTGACCGGCTCGTCGTGGCGCACCGGTGCGCGCGGGCTGGCCACGGCCGTCCGGCAGGTGCTGGCAGGGCGCCGCACTCGTCGCACCGCCGTGCTGTCCGCCGCGGTCGTGCTGGTGGCGGGCACGGTCCTCGGCGTCGCCAGTTGGCTGATCCTGTTCCCGGACTCGGGACCACGGACCTCCGCTGAAGGGGCCGCCCCCGCTGCTGCTCCTGCCTCGGCCGAGGCCGCAGTACCGAAGATCGAGGATCCGTGGGCACTGGCCACAGAGCTCGCAGGGACCCGCCACTCCTACGTGACCGGCATCTCGGAGGAGCCGGCCGCCCTCGAGGGCAGCGAGGCCCTGGCAGAGGACGACCAGGTGCGCGAGGCCTACGAGGGGGTGGAGGTCCGTGGCGGCGGCCCGGTGGTCCATGAGGCCGAACTCGTCCGGGAACCGGCTGCGGACGGTACGGCACGTCTGCAGATCGAGACGTCCACGGCCGAGCACGAGGTGATCGAGGCCGACGGCTCCACGCGGACCGTGCCGGCCACGGAGGCGACCGTCGTCGACCTGGATCTGCGCTGGGACGGCTCCCGGTGGCTCGTGCAGCGCACCCGGACGTTGGACGACACCGACGAGAGTCCTTGACCCGCAGGCCCCGAGGAGAACACCCGTCACACAGCGGACGAGGTTGCCGGCGACGGTTCGCACGGCGTCCGAGCGCGATCTGGCGGCGGGCACAGCAAGGGCTGGCGGGGGCACAGCAAGGGCCCGGCACCGAATCGATCGGTGCCGGGCCCTGCGGAGGCCGTCCGCCGCGCGAGGACGGGCGGGCTACGGGCTCAGAGGCCGAGTTCCGCCTCGAAAGCGCCGTCCTCGAGACGCTTCTTCATGAAGGTGAGGAAGCGAGCGGCGTCCGCCCCGTCGACCAGGCGGTGGTCGTAGGAGAGGAACAGGTACATCATCGAGCGGATCGCGATCGAGTCGTCGCCCTCGGCGTTCTGGACCACCGCGGGCCGCTTGGTGATGGTGCCGGTGCCGAGGATGCCGACCTGCGGGCTGGGCACGATCGGGGTGTCCCAGAGTGCGCCGCCCGAGCCGGTGTTGGTCAGCGTGAACGTCGCCCCGGAGAGGTCGTCCGGGCCGAGCTTGTTGTTCTTGGCCTTCGAGCCCAGCTCGCCGATCTGACGGGCCAGGCCCGCCAGGTTCAGGTCGCCGGCGTTCTTGATGACCGGGACGACCAGCCCGCGCTCGGTATCCGCTGCCATGCCGATGTTCTCGGCCGCGGCGTACTTCACGGTGTCGCCGTCGATGGTGGCGTTGAGCTTGGGGTAGACCTTCAGACCCTCGATCGCGGCCATCATGAGGAACGGCAGGAAGGTCAGCTTCGCGCCCTCGCGCTGAGCGAACGCATCCTTGGCGCGGCCGCGCAGCTTGGCGATCCGCGTCATGTCGACCTCGACCGCCGTGGTCAGCTGAGCCTGCTCGTGCAGGGACTCGACCATGCGCTTGGCGGTGATCTTGCGGATCCGGGACATCTTCTCCTCGGTGCCGCGCAGCGGGGAGGCCTCGACCTTGGGAGCTTCGGCGGGAGCGGCCGCGGCCGGGGCGGACGCCGCCTCGGCAGGTGCCTGGGCAGCGGCCTTCTGCTCGTCGATGGCCTGCTGGACGTCCTGCTTGCGGATCCGGCCGCCCAGGCCCGTCCCGGTCACCGTGGAGAGGTCGATGCCGGCATCGGCCGCCATCTTCCGCACCAGCGGCGTCACGTAGCCGGAGGACTCGGCGCCGGTGACGGAGTCCGCGGCCTTCGGGGTCGTCTCGGGCACCGAGGGGTCCTGCTTCTCCTGCCCCTGGGGGGCATCGGCCTTGGCCTCAGCGGGCTGCTCGCTCTGCGTCGGCGCCGCGGACTGCTCGGCCTTCTCCTCCGCCGGCATCTCCGCGGCCTGCTCGGCCTTCTCCTCGGCCGGCTTCTCCGCGGCCTCGGCCTGCTCGGGCTCCTTCTCCTCCGCCTTCTCCTCGGCGGCCGGAGCCTGCTGCGTCGGCTCATCGCCGCCCGCGGACGCTCCGGAGGAGTCGCCGACGACTGCGAGCACGGCACCGACCTCGGCGTCGTCGTCCTCCTGGACGCGGATCTCGAGCACGGTGCCCGCGACCGGGGAGGGGATCTCGGTGTCGACCTTGTCGGTGGAGACCTCGAGCAGCGGCTCGTCGACCTCGACGCTCTCGCCGACGCTCTTGAGCCAGCGGGTCACGGTGCCCTCGGTGACGGACTCACCGAGGGCCGGCATCGTGACCTCCTCGCCGGCGGCGGCGCCACCGGCGGCACCCGAACCGGCCTCGTCCGAGGCATCGGCGGGCTTCTCGGACTCTCCGGCCGGCGCCTCCTCATCGGTGGAGGGGGCGACGGTCTCGTCGGAGGCGAGATCTTCGCCCTCGCCGGAGGGCGCGGAGCCCTGGTCGGAGCCGCCAGCGGACTCGGTCTGCTCGTCGGAGGCGGCAGGAGCTTCCTCGCTCTCCTGCTGCGCACCCGAGTCACCGGAGCCCTCGTCGGAGGAGCCGGATCCGTCGCCGATGACGACGAGATCGGCGCCGACCTCGGCGTCGTCGTCCTCCTCGACCAGGATCTTCTCGATGGTGCCGGCGACAGGGGAGGGGATCTCGGTGTCGACCTTGTCGGTCGAGACCTCGAGCAGCGGCTCGTCGACGTCGACGGTGTCGCCGACGCCCTTGAGCCAACGGGTGACGGTGCCCTCGGTGACGGACTCACCGAGCGCCGGCATCTTCACGGTTTCAGACATGGGGGTTCTCCTCCTGGTGGGCTCAGGCGTGGGCGTGCAGGGGCTTGCCGGCGAGCGCCAGGGCGGCTTCGCCCATGGCTTCGTGCTGCGACGGGTGGCCGTGGATGAGGGAGGCGACATCCTCGGGGTAGGCCTCCCAGTTGACGATGAGCTGGGCCTCGCCCATGAGCTCGGAGACGCGCGAGCCGATCATGTGCACGCCGACGATCGCGCCGTTCTTCTCGCGCACCATCTTGATGAAGCCGGTGGTGCCGAGGATCTGGGACTTGCCGTTGCCGGCGAGGTTGTACTCGTAGGTCTCCACGGCATCCTCGCCCAGCTGCTCCTTGGCCTGCTTCTCGGTGAGGCCGACGGAGCCCAGCTGCGGCTCGCAGTAGGTGATGCGCGAGATGCCGGACTCGATGATCGGGGCGGGGTTCTGGCCGGCGATGCGCTCGGCGACGAAGATGCCCTGCTGGAAGCCGCGGTGGGCGAGCTGGAGGCCGGGGACGATGTCGCCGACGGCGTAGACGCCGGGGACGTTGGTCTCCAGGGTCTCCATGTTCGCGAGGACGAAGCCCCGGTCCATCTCGATGCCCTGCTCCTCGTAGCCCAGCCCGGAGGTCGTCGGCCCGCGGCCGACGGCGACCAGCAGGTAGTCGCCCTCGAAGACCGTGCCGTCGGTCAGAGTGACCTTCACGCCGGAGTCGGTCTGCTCGGCCTTCTCCGTGAACACGCCGAGCGAGGAGGTGATGCCGCGCTTCTTGTAGGCCCGCTCGAGGGCCTTGGACAGCGACTCGTCCTCGTTGGCCACCAGATGGGGGAGACCCTCGACGATGGTCACGGACTCGGCGCCGAGCGACTTCCACACCGAGGCGAACTCGACGCCGATGACGCCGCCGCCGAGGATGATCGGGTTCTTGGGCACCTCCGGCAGCTGCAGCGCGGTCTCGGAGTCGAGGAACCGGCCGCCGAGGTCGATCCCCGGCAGCGTCTTGGAGTAGGAGCCGGAGGCCAGCACGATGTTCTTGCCGGTCAGCTCGCGGGTGCCGGACTCGGTCTCGACGGTCACCGTCTGCGGACCGGTGAGACGGCCGAAGCCTTCGACGTACTCGACCTTGCGCGCCTTCACGAGGCCCTGGAGCCCCTTGTAGAGGCGGCCGATGATCTTGTCCTTGTAGCCGAGCATCTTCTCGACGTCGACCGAGCCGACGGTGAGCTCGAGCCCGACCTCGGACGCCTCGGACGGGGTGTCGGCGAGCTCGCCGACGTGCAGCAGCGCCTTCGTCGGGACGCAGCCGCGGTGCAGGCAGGTGCCACCGAGCTTGTCCTTCTCCACGAGAGCGATCTTCTGGCCGAGCTGGGCTCCGCGCAGCGCGGCCGCATAGCCGCCGCTGCCACCGCCCAGGATCACGACGTCGAACTGGTCAGTGGTTGTATCCGCCACCTGTGTGCTCCTCGGTGTGTGGGTGTTCTACGCGGCGCGCTGACCGGGCTGGTCGACGGCACCGCCTGCGGGTCCCATGCTAGGCCACCAGGCGGTGCCGTTCGGCTCGCTGCGCAGGATGCCCAGCGGGGCCGGGCATCCCGGGTCAGGCGGCGGGGGCGGAGGCGCGGTCCTCGAGCACCCGCAGCACGGTGCGCACGCTCATGCCGGTGCCTCCCTTGCCCATGTATCCCAGCGGGGAGGATGCGTACCCGGGGCCGGCGATGTCCACGTGGGCCCACTCCGCCTCACCCACGAACTCGGCCAGGAAGATGCCGGCGGTCAGGGCCCCGCCCCAGCGTTCGCCGATGTTGCGCAGATCGGCCACCCGACCGGTCAGGTCCGCCCGCAGCTCCGCCGGGAAGGGGAGGGGCCAGAACGGCTCGCCGGTCAGCTCGGACGCCTCCATCACGGCGTCGCGACCGGCCTGGGTGCCCATCACCCCGGCGGTGCGCTTGCCGAGCGCCACCACGGCGGCGCCGGTGAGCGTGGCCACATCCATGACCAGGTCGGGCTCGTCGGCGACCGCGTCGACCAGGGCGTCGGCCATGACCATGCGGCCCTCCGCGTCGGTGTTGAGCACCTCGACCGTCTTGCCGTTGCGCATGGTGACCACGTCACCGGGGCGCTGGGCGCCGCCCCCGGGCATGTTCTCGGCCAGCGCCAGGAAGGCGGTGACCTTGACGTCGAGCCCGAGCCGGGCGGCGCCGACCGTCGCGGACAGCACGGTCGCGGCGCCGGTCATGTCCGAGGTCATGTCGTCCATGCCGGCGGCGGGCTTGATCGAGATGCCGCCGGTGTCGAAGGTGATGCCCTTGCCCACCAGCGCGACGGAGCTGCGCGCGTTCTCCGGCGCATACTCGACGCGCACCAGACGCGGGGGACGGGTCGAGCCCTGGCCGACGCCGACGATGCCGCCGTAGCCGCCCTCGGCGAGCTGCTTCTCGTCCAGCACCGTGACCGTCAGCGGCAGGTCGGCAGCGACCTCCTCGGTCCGGCGCGCGAACTCGGCGGGGTAGAGCAGATTCGGCGGGGTGTTGACCAGATCGCGCGTGAGACCGACGACGTCGGCGAGCACACCGGCACGCTCGGCCGCGGCGGTGATGGCCGGCGCGGCGGCGTCCTCGCTCAGCAGCGTGATCGAGCCCAGAGCCGGCTTCGGGGCGGACGAGCCCGAGCCGGTCTTGTGGGCGGTGAAGGCATAGGCACCCAGGGCCGCGCCCTCCAGAGCCGCGGCCTGCTGGGCGGCAGTGCCGCCGGGCAGAGCGATCGCGGCGCCGGCGGTGCCCGTCAGGGAGCGGGTGGCGGCGCCGAACGCCAGGCGGAGGTCCTCGTCGTCGGCCTCGGAGAGATCCTCCTCACCGAGGCCCACGAGCAGGAGCGAGCCGGCGGAGGTCAGGCCGTAGGAGGGAATCCGGTGGAGGTCGCCGCGGGCTGCGGAGGCGTCCAGAGGTGCGATGACCTCGGAGATCTCCGGAGCTCCGGGGACGCTCGAGGGGGTGTAGCCGGCCCCGGCGAGCAGCGGCAGGATGAGGACGTCGGTATCGACGTCGCGCAGGGAGGTGTCAGACACGGTGATGGTGGGCATGGTTCCATCGTAGAGCTGGCGCGGACCTGCCGGTCGCCCCGTGCGGCCCGCTGACGCAGAGCCGGCAGGCCGTGGCATCTCCACGGCCCGGACATGACGAGGACGGGACGGTCGATGCTGGCGCTGAGCATCCTGGTGTCGGTGGTCTGCGTGGTGACCGCGCTGCTGGGCATCTACTACGCGGTGCGCGATCTGCGGGCCGATCTGGTCCTGCTCGGTGCATGTGCGCTGGTCGCGGTGGTCTGGGTCGTCCTCGCCGTCGTGCTGGGGCTGGAGGACCTCGCCGGCGGTGCCCCGGCCGACCGGGTCACCCTCTACGGCTATCTCCTGACCGGCCTGGCCATGGCCGTCGCCGGCGTGTGGGTCGGCGTGTGGGAGCGCAGCCGCTGGGGCAGCCTCGCGATCGCCGTGGTCGCCCTGACGTCCGTGGTGCTGCTGATGCGCCTTCATCAGATCTGGCCGGGAGGCTTCGCGTGAGCGATGACATGAGGCACACGTCCGACGGGGAGAAGCGCCCCACCGCTGCGCCGCGTGCGGGAGAGCAGACGCGCTCACGCGGCTTCGAGGCCGTGCTGATCATCGTCTACGGGCTGTTCGCCCTCTCCGCGACGGCCCGCAGCCTGGTCCAGATCCTGCGGGACTTCTCCTTCGCGCCCGTCGCCTATGGCTTCTCGCTGCTGGCGGCGCTGACCTACATCGCCGTGACCCTCGCCCTGATCCGCCGCGGCCGCCGTTCACCCCTGGCCCAGGCGCTGTGCACGCTCGAACTGGTCGGCGTGCTGGCCGTGGGCACGCTGAGCCTGCTCGATCCCGAGCTGTTCGCCGACGCCACCGTGTGGTCGGTCTATGGGCGCGGATACGGCTTCGTGCCGCTGCTGCTGCCGGCGGTGGCGCTGATCTACATGGTGCGCGGCCGACGCACCCGGTGAGCCGCGTCGGTGCCGGCCCCTCGGCCGCGTCCCGACGACGCCCGACCGCGTACGGTATCCCCGTGACCACAGACGACACCTCCCGACGCGGGCCGTACGAGACGCTGTTCCGCCGCGGCCTCAGCCGGCTCGATGCCGAGCAGGCGCACCGCCTCACCGTCAGCTCGCTGCGGGCGGCCCAGAACCTGCCCGGCGGTCGGCGACTGCTGCGGGCGGCCTTCGCCACCCCTGACCCGCTGCACGATCACCGTCCCGCCCGCCATGTCCTGGGCGCCGACCATCACAGCCCGCTGGGGCTGGCGGCCGGCTTCGACAAGGACGGTGAGGTGCCGCTGGCGCTGCTCGACCTCGGCTTCGGCCATGTGGAGGTGGGCACGGTCACGGCCAAGCCCCAGCCCGGCAATCCCCGCCCGCGATCGTTCCGGCTGATCCCGGACCGCGCCCTCATCAACCGGATGGGCTTCAACAATCACGGCGCCGAGGCACTGGCCCGGCATCTCGCGACCGCTCGCCGTACCGAGCGCGGCCAGCGCGCCGTGATCGGTGTGAACATCGGCAAGTCGAAGGTCACCCCCCTCGAGGATGCGGCGGAGGACTACCGCTTCTCCGCCCGTCTGCTCGCGCCGTACGCCAGCTACCTCGCGATCAACGTTTCCAGCCCGAACACCCCGGGGCTGCGTGACCTCCAGAGCATCGACATGCTCCGGCCCGTGCTCGAGGCCGTTCTCGACGAGGTCTCCCGGGCACGACGACGCCTGCGCCGCGAGCTCCCCGTGCTCGTGAAGATCTCCCCTGATCTCCACGACGAGGACCTCCGGGCCGTCGCAGCCCTCGCCACCGACGTCGGCCTCTCGGGCGTCATCGCGACCAACACCACCATCGCCCGGCCCGCATCGCTGCGCACCGAGCCCGAGCGGCTGGAGACCATCGGCGCGGGCGGCCTGTCCGGGCCCGTGCTCGCCGAGCGCTCCCTGGAGGTGCTGCGACTGCTGCGCGCCGAACTGCCGGGCGAGGCCGCCATCATCAGCTGCGGGGGAGTGACCACCGCCGCCGACGTCCGCGCCCGCCTGGCGGCCGGGGCCGACCTGGTCCAGGGGTACACGGCGATGATCTACGAGGGCCCGGGCTGGCCGGGGCGGCTGGCCCGCGAGCTCGGTGGCGAGGCATGGGCCTGAGCACGTCCTGCCGCCCGGCGGCGGTGCACGGCCGCCGGCGCAGGACCTGCGGCGCCGGCGTCCCCGACCTAGGCTGAAGGTATGGACGAGGACCTGTTCTCGCTCGGTGGCGATGCGCCGACCCCGCGCACGCTGTCCGACCGCAACCGCGACCATCGCGCCCCGCTCGCGGTGCGGATGCGTCCGCGCAGCCTCGAGGAGATCGTCGGCCAGCACGACGCCCTCGAGCCCGGCAGCCCCCTGCGCCGCCTGGTGGCGGCCGACGACGCCCGGACCGCACCCAGCTCCGTGATCCTGTGGGGCCCGCCCGGCACGGGCAAGACCACCCTGGCCTACGTCGTCGCGCAGTCGGGGGACCGCGAGTTCGTCGAGGTCTCCGCAGTGCTCGCCGGCGTCAAGGACATCCGCGAGGTGGTCGACCAGGCGCGCTCGAGGCTGCGGACCGTCGGCCGCGAGACGGTCCTGTTCATCGACGAGGTGCACCGCTTCTCGAAATCGCAGCAGGACGCCCTGCTGCCCAGCGTCGAGAACCGCTGGGTCACCCTCATCGCCGCGACCACTGAGAACCCGTACTTCTCGGTGATCTCCCCGCTGCTGTCCCGCTCGATCGTGCTCACGCTCGAGTCGCTGGAGCGCTCGGATCTCGACGAGCTGATCGATCGCGCCCTGAACGACGAGCGGGGCCTGGACGGCGCGGTGACGCTGACGTCCGAGGCCCGCGAGGCCCTGCTGCGCCTGGGCGGGGGAGATGCGCGCAAGATCCTGACCTCGCTCGAGGCCGCCGCGGCAGCCGCCCTGATGAAGGAATCCCGGGAGATCGACGCGGCCACCCTGTCGCAGGCGGTCAACCGCGCCGCGCTGCGCTACGACCGCGCCGGGGACCAGCACTACGACGTCACCAGCGCCTTCATCAAGTCCATGCGCGGCAGCGATGTCGACGCCGCACTGCACTACCTCGCCGTGATGATCGAATCGGGGGAGGACCCGCGCTTCATCGCCCGCCGCGTCGTCATCGCCGCGAGCGAGGAGGTCGGCATGGCCGACCCCGACGCCCTGCAGGTGGCGGTCGCCGCCATGCAGGCCGTCCAGATGCTCGGCATGCCCGAGGGCCGGATCCCCCTGGCCCAGGCCGTGGTGCATATCGCGACCGCCCCGAAGTCGAACGCCTCCTACCGGGCGCTGGATGCGGCGATCGCCGACGTCCGGGCCGGCAAGGGCACCGGGGTACCGGCTCATCTGCGCGATGCGCACTACGCCGGGGCCGAGAAGCTGGGCCACGGCACCGGCTACCGGTATGCCCACGACGCGCCGCACGGCGTGGTCGCCCAGCAGTACGCCCCGGACGATCTCGTCGGGGTGGACTACTACCGGCCCACGAACCACGGCAACGAGGACCGCACCAGCCGGCGGGTCGAAGCGCTGCGCAGGATCCTGCGCTCGGGCGACGCGCGCGGCAGCTGAGGGCGGCGCCCTCCGCGGCGCTGTGGGGGACTCCACAGGACGCGGGCGCTGATCGGGGCCGATGTCCGTTGAGCAGCGGTGTGCGCTGGGGTAGTGTGGGGCGCTGAATCCGCGGCTGCAAGATCAGGATTCAACCACGCGAACAGAGGTAGACCTCGTGACCAACGTCACCCGTGCGCGCCGGCAGGCGCGCCTGTCCCGAGCCCTCGGGCTCCCGCTCACCCCGAAGTCGATCAAGTACTTCGAGAAGCGCCCGTACCCCCCGGGCGAGCACGGCCGTGCTCGCCGTCGGACCGAGTCCGACTACGCCGTGCGTCTGCGCGAGAAGCAGCGTCTGCGCGCCCAGTACGCACTGCGCGAGAAGCAGATGCACCGCTCCTACCTGGACGCCAAGAAGGAGGCGGGCCTGACCGGCGAGAGCATGGTCGAGCTGCTCGAGATGCGTCTCGACGCGCTCGTGCTGCGTGCCGGCTTCGCCCGCACCATCCTCCAGGCCCGTCAGGCCGTCGTGCACCGCCACATCATGGTCGACGGCAAGGTGGTCGACCGGCCCTCCTTCCGCGTGAAGCCCGGCCAGACCATCCAGGTCAAGCCGAAGGCTCAGGCCATGGACCAGTACCAGATCGCCGCCGAGGGCGGTAACTCCGACGTCTACGCCTCCACCCCGGTGTACCTGTCGGTCGAGCTCGACCAGCTCAAGGCCAAGCTGGTCTCGCGGCCCAAACGCGCCGAGGTCCCCGTGACCTGCGACGTGCAGATGGTCGTCGAGTACTACGCGCGCTGACATGCGCTGATCGCGACGCGAAAGGCCCCGGCAGGAGTACTCCGGTACCCTGACCGGGGCCTTCGTGTCCGCACCGCCCGCCCGGCGCCGCCGCGGGCCCGCCCCAGGTGTCTCAGGAAGGACCTCCCCAGACATGCGCACCTCAGAGATCCATCGCCGCTGGCTCGAATTCTTCGCCTCGAAGCAGCACGAGGTCGTCCCCAGCACCTCGCTGGTCTCCTCGGACCCCTCGATCCTGTTCACGATCGCCGGCATGGTTCCCTTCATCCCGTACATCGTGGGCACCGAGAAGCCTCCGTACGCGCGCGCGGTCAGCGTCCAGAAGTGCATCCGCACCAACGACATCGAGAACGTCGGCCGCACCACGCGCCACGGCACGTTCTTCCAGATGGCGGGGAACTTCTCCTTCGGGGACTACTTCAAGCAGGGTGCGATCGACCTCTCCTGGGAGTTCCTGACCTCCAGCCAGGACGCCGGCGGGCTCGGTATGGATCCCGAGCGCCTGTGGTTCACCGTCTGGGAGCACGACGAGGAGTCCTACCGCCACGTCACCGAGGTGATCGGGCTCGAGCCCCGCCGCGTGGTGCGCCTGCCGCGCGAGGAGATCTTCTGGGACACCGGCCAGCCCGGTCCCGCCGGTCCCTGCGGCGAGTGGCACTACGACCGCGGCCCGGAGTACGGACCCGAGGCCGTCACCGGCACGGTCCCCGAATGGCCGGGTGACGAGCGCGCCGAGGACCGTTACATCGAGATCTGGAACCTCGTGTTCGACCAGTACCTGCGCGGCGAGGGCACGGGCAAGGACTACCCGCTGCTCGGTGAGCTGGACCAGAAGTCCATCGACACGGGGCTCGGTGTCGAGCGCGTCGCCTATCTGCTGCAGGGCAAGCAGAACATGTACGAGATCGACCAGGTCTTCCCCGTCATCGAGAAGGCGCAGGAGCTCACCGGCCGGGTCTACGGGGCCGACGAGGAGGACGACGTCCGTCTGCGCATCGTCGGCGACCACGTCCGCAGCGCGATGATGCTGGTGGCCGACGGGGTCCGGCCCGGCAACGAAGGCCGCGGCTACGTGCTGCGCCGCCTGATCCGACGCGCCGTGCGCTCGATGCGGCTGCTCGGCCACACCCAGCCGTCCATGCCGCAGCTGCTGCCCATCTCGCAGTCGGTGATGGTGGAGTCCTACCCGGAGCTCGAGGCGGACTTCGGCCGCATCGCCGAGATCGTCTACGCCGAGGAGGAGGCGTTCCGCCGCACCCTCGAGACCGGCACCACGATCTTCGATCAGCTGGTGAGCGATGTGAAGGGCAGCGGGGGCCGCTCCGTCCCCGGCGAGGACGCCTTCCGTCTCCACGACACCTACGGCTTCCCGATCGACCTCACCGTCGAGATGGCCCACGAGGTCGGCCTCACGGTCGACGAGACCGCCTTCCGCAGCGCCATGCAGGAGCAGCGCGAGCGCGCCCGCGCCGACGCCGCCGCCAAGAAGTCCGGGCACACCGACACGGCGATCTACAACCGTCTGCTCACCCAGCGCGGCGAGAGCGTGCCGTTCCTGGGCTACACGGAGTCCACCGTCGCGACCACCGTCGAGTCGGTGCTGGTCGGCGGGGAGCTCGTCAACGCGGTCGATGCCCCGGCGGATGTCGAGGTGGTCCTCGCCTCGACCCCGTTCTACGCCGAGGCCGGCGGCCAGCTCGCCGATCAGGGCCAGATCACCATCGCCGGCGGCGGCCTGATCGAGGTCGACGACGTGCAGGCCCCGGTGCGCGGGCTCATCGTCCACCGCGGCCGCCTCGTCGAGGGCTCGGTCGCCACCGGGACCGAGGCGGTCGCCGCGATCGACACCGCCCGCCGCGGCGCGATCGCCCGCGCGCACACCGCCACGCACATGGTCCACCAGTCCCTGCGCGAGGAGCTCGGTGAGGGCGCGACCCAGGCCGGTTCGGAGAACTCCCCGGGCCGCATGCGCTTCGACTTCCGCTACGGCCAGGGCGTCCCGCACAGCGCGCTCGAGCAGATCGAGGGCAGGGTGAACACCCTGCTGCAGGACGAGCTCGCGGTCACCGACCAGCAGATGCCGATCGACGAGGCCCGCGCGCTCGGTGCCCAGGCCCTGTTCGGCGAGAAGTACGGCGACATCGTCCGGGTCGTCTCCATCGGCGGGGACTGGTCCCGTGAGCTGTGCGGCGGCACCCATGTCCCCAGCACCGGCGCCATCGGCACCGTGCAGCTGATGGGGGAGTCCTCCATCGGCAGCGGCGTGCGTCGCGTCGACGCTTTGGTGGGCCTGTCCGCCTACCGCTACCAGGCCAAGGAGCACGCCCTGGTCTCCCAGCTCTCCGAGCTGCTGAAGGTGGGATCTCCTGACGACCTGCCCGACCGGGTGCGCGCCCTGACCCAGCGGACCAAGGACATGGAGAAGCAGCTGGCCGCACTGCGCGGGCAGCAGCTGCAGGCCGAGGCCGGGCGCCTGGCCGGCGAAGCGGTCGACGTCGCCGGGGTGCGGCTGCTGGCCCACGACGCCGGGGAGGGGATCGCCGCCGGCGATCTGCGGACCCTCGCGCTGGACCTGCGCTCGCGCCTGGGCGACGACGCGCCTGCCGTGGTCGCCGTGGCCGGGCACGAGAACGAGCGCGCCGCGCTCGTCGTCGCCACCAGCCCCGGAGCCCGCGATCTGGGCCTGGCCGCCGGGAAGATCCTGGCCACCGCCGCCGAGGCGATGGGCGGACGCGGCGGCGGCAAGCCCGACCTCGCCCAGGGAGGCGGCGGTGAGCCCGCCCGCATCCCCGATGCCCTCGCCGCGGTGCGCAGCACTATCAAGGCGGCCGTGACCGCATGAGGCCATCCGACGACGTCCAGGATGTCGCGGGGCTTCCCCGCGGAGTCCGTCTGGGGGTTGATGTCGGAGATGTCCGGGTCGGGCTCGCACGCAGCGACCGCGACGGGATGGTGGCGACCCCGGTCGAGACCGTCGAACGGCAGTCCGCGGCCGCGCGCGTGGCGCTCGAGGCGCGCGAGACGGAAGCTCGTGTCATCATGGTCGGGCTTCCGCGTTCCCTGGACGGGACCGAAGGACCTGCCGCCGCCAAGGCCCGCGACTTCGCTGCAGAACTGGCCACGGTCCTGGCACAGAGCCCGCAGGACACCCCGGGAGTCGGCGACGTCGAGATCCGCCTTCTCGACGAGCGGCTGACGACGGTGACAGCGCACCAGGCGCTGCACACCTCGGGCCGCAAGGGACGCAAGCACCGGCAGGTCGTCGATCAGGTCGCCGCCGTGATGATCCTGCAGCAGGCGCTGGACATCGAAAGGGTGACCGCAGCGCGCGCCGGCGAGCTCGTGCCTGCCGCGCAGGACGATTCCGAGCAGGCGGAACGCACCGATCAGGAGGGCACCGCATGAGCGACGACGAGCTGTCCCTGGAGGAGCTCACACAGGAGGAATCCAGCAGCGGCGATCACGGCGCGGCGCCGGCGAAGGGCAACAGCCACCGAGGCCGCCGGCGCAGTCCGCGGCGCGGAGGGTTCGTGCGCTCGGTGCTCCCTGTGCTGCTGGTGATCCTGGTGGTCGCCGGGCTCGGCGTCGGCGGCGTCCAGGGATACCGGTGGCTCACCTCCAACGTCAATGTCGAGACCGAGGCGGCCGATTACCCGGGGCCCGGCAGCGGGGAAGCCGTCGTCGAGGTCGCCGAGGGCGACACCGGCACCGACATCGCACAGACCCTCGTCGAGCACGACGTCATCAAGACCACGGGCCCGTTCGTCAATCTCTTCGCCAACACGCCCGACGCCTCGGGCATCGAGCCGGGCGTCTACCGGCTCCAGCAGAAGATGCCCGCCGCCGACGCGCTGGAAGCCCTGATGGATCCCGCGAATCTCGCCGGACACCGGGTGATCGTGCCCGAGGGGCTGCGTCTGACCCAGATCTGGCCGCTCCTGTCCGAGGCCTCCGGGATCCCGGTGGAGGACTTCGAGGCGGCTGCCGAGGACTACACCTCCTACGGCATCCCCGAGAACCCGGCGGAGTCCATGGAGGGATACCTGTGGCCGGGCCGCTACGACATCCCCGAGGAGGCCACCGCCGAGGAGGTCATCTCGATGATGTGGGAGCGCATGGAGGAGGAGCTGAGAGCTCGCGAGATCCCGGAGGAGGAGTGGCACGAGTCGCTGACCATCGCCTCCCTCGCGGAGCTCGAGGCCAGCAATGCCGAGGACTACGGAAAGGTCGTGCGCACCATCCATAATCGGCTCGAGGGCGCCGGTGATGCCGGCGGCAAACCGATGAGGCTCCAGTTCGACTCCACGGTCCACTACGTCACCGGCAAGAGCGCCAGCGTCGGCACCACCGACGAAGAGCGTGCCACCGACAGCCCGTACAACACCTACGCCCACACCGGCCTCCCCCCGGGGCCGATCGCCGCCCCCGGGGGCGCGACGCTGGATGCGACCATCGACCCGCCCGAGGGCGACTGGCTGTACTTCGTGACGGTCAACACCGATACCGGGGAGACGAAGTTCGCCGAGACCTGGGCGGAGCACGAGAAGAACGTGGCCGAATGGCAGGCCTGGGCGGAGGCGAAGGGGTGACCGCCCCCTCCCGGTTCGCGGTGGTGGGCTCGCCGGTCGCGCATTCGCTCTCGCCCGTCCTGCATGCCGCCGCCTACCGCACCCTTGGTATCGAGCACGCGACATACGAGCGCTACGACGTCCCCGCCGGCGAGCTGGAGGCATTCGTGCAGGGCGGCGCCGGCCGCGAGCTGGACGGCCTGAGCGTGACGATGCCCGGCAAGCCGGAGGCCTTCGCGCTGGCCGCCGAGACCGATGAGACCTCGCGCGCCCTGGGCGTCTCCAACACCCTGATCCGTCGCCCCGACGGCACGTGGAGGGCGGAGAACCACGATGTCCACGGGATCGTGGCGGCACTGGGCGATCACGGAGTCGCACCCGCCGGCTCCGGAACTGCCGGGCCCGTTCGGGGCGCGGTGATCGGGTCGGGGTCGACGGCGCTCAGTGCGGTCGCCGCCCTGGTCGCTCTCGGGACCGGCACCATCGTGCTGACGGCTCGCAGCCCGGAGAAGCTGGCACCGCTGGAGGCTCTCGCCGCCCGGGCCGGTACCCCCGTGGAGCTGGTGGCGTGGGAGGACAGTCACGCTGCCCTGACGGCGGAGGTCGTCGTCAGCGCCCTCGCCGTCGGCGGCGCCGAGACGGTTGCCGCCGACTGGCGCCGGCGCGAGCCGCTCGCGGTGCCGCAGGTGTTCCTCGACGTGCTCTACGACCCGTGGCCGGCCCCGCTGGCGGCCCTGGTCGCCGAGCGCGGCGGCACCGTCGCCGACGGTCTCGAGATGCTGGCTCACCAGGCCGACATGCAGGTGCGCTCCATGCTCGCGGTCACCGAGGCCCCCGTCACCGAGATGCTGGCGGCGGCGCGCGGAGAGCTCGCCCGGCGCGCCTCGGGCCCCGGGACGCCGGGCTGACGACACCGTGCTCCCTTGTCGGGTTCAGCAAAGGAGTAGTAAAGTGGCGGCGCCCGACGGGTCTCGTCGGACGCCGCTGGATCGAGCACGAGGAAGTGACTCATGGACCTGGACCAAGGGCTCGGGGGCGAGAACGACCCCATCGACTCGCAGCGAGCCGGTTCTGCCACGATCGTCCCCGCCACGTCCCCGCCCACGGCGAAGTCCACAGCCGATCCGGCCGCGGACACTGCGCCTATCGGCCCGGACGTCTCGACACCGCTGCTGCGACGCTGCACAGCACTGGCCACCCGGGCCCGGGTGGACCTGCTGACCGCGACCCAGCACGCCGCCTCCGATGAGCTCGAGCAGACCCTGGCCACTCTGGAGGCCTGGGATCCGGACTCGCTCATCGACCCCGACCCGACGATGGTCGTCCTGGCCGCTGCCGCCCTGCAGGACCTCGCCGAGCGCCTGCCGGACAGCTCCGCCGGCCCCTTCGTCGCCCGCGTCGAGGCGGCACTGGAGCTCCTCCGCACGCTCATGCGGACCGGCCGGATCGGCGCCATGGCGTGATTGTCTTCACGTCCGTGCTGGCAGGAGGCGGATGGGGCCCATTTCGAGCGCCGGCCCGTGCTAATCTTCTTCAGTCGCTGCGGCGGCCGCCTGTCCGGGTGGCGGAATTGGTAGACGCGCTAGCTTGAGGTGCTAGTGCCCGTATTAGGGCGTAGGGGTTCAAGTCCCCTCTCGGACACCCTGTGGGACCCCGTCTCCGATCGTGGAGCGGGGTTCTTCTGCGTCACCGGCCGGCTGAGGCACCGCCGGGTCACGACCCGGCTCACCACGGAGCACCGTGGGAGAATCGCCGGCATGGTCCACGTCTTCCTCCATGAGCCCGCGATCGCCGGGAACACCGGCAACGCCATCCGGCTCTCCGCCGTGACCGGGGCCCGGCTCCACCTCATCGAGCCGCTCGGCTTCGATCTCGAGGACGCGAAACTGCGCCGGGCCGGGCTCGACTACCACGATCTCGCCGATGTGAGCATCCACCCCGACCTGGACCGCGCCCTGGCAGCCGCGCCCTCGGCGCGGGTGTTCGCCTTCACCGCGCATACCGAGACGACCTTCGACGAGATCGACTACGCCCCCGAGGATGTGCTGCTGTTCGGCACGGAGCCGACCGGCCTGCCGGCCTCGGCCCTGGAGCACCCCCGGGTGACCGCCCGGGTGCGGATCCCCATGCTCCCGGCCCGGCGCTCCCTGAATCTCGCCAATGCCGTCTCGATCGCCGTGTACGAGGCATGGCGGCAGTTCGGATACGACGGGGCGGGCGCATGACGCGGTCGCACGGAACCGGCACCAGGCTCCCGGCGCGGCTCGCCCGTCGCAACGCCCTCTTCCAGCAGTGGCAGTCCCTGCTGACCAACCGCACCAAGCGCTCCCGCAGCGGAGAGATGATCGTCCAAGGGGTCAGGCCGATCACCCGCGCCATCGCCCATGGCGTCGAGATCCGGGCGCTGCTGTCCGACGGCCGGGAGCGTCCCTCCCGGTGGGCCCGCGAGCTCCTGGCCTCGCCGCCGGCGCCGGTCGTCGAGGTCGATGCGGAGCTGATGGCCGAGCTGGGGGAGCGCGAGGAGGGGGTCCCCGAGCTGCTCGCCCTGGCCGCGGTGCCGAGCGACGACCTCGACCGGTTGACGCCGTCGTCCGACTCGTTGCTGGTCGTCTTCGACCGGCCCTCGAGTCCCGGCAACATCGGGTCCCTCGCCCGGACCGTCGACGCCCTCGGTGGCGTTGGCCTGATCATCACCGGGCACAGCGCCGACCCCTGGGATCCGGCCGCCATCCGTGCCAGCACCGGGTCGATCTTCGCCCAGCCCGTGCTGCGACGGGCCTCGCACCGCGACGTGCTGGACTGGGTCGATTCCCGGCGCGGGGAGGGCGAACCATGGACGGTGCTCGGTCTCGACGAGGCCGGTGGCCGCGCGATCTCTGACGTCGATCTCACGGGCCCCGTCGTGATCGTCGTGGGCAACGAGACGATCGGGATGAGCGCCGGCTGGCGCGAGGGATGCGACGTCGTCGCCGAGATCCCCATGACCGGCAGCGCTTCCTCGCTGAACGCCTCCATCGCAGGCTCGATCGCCCTGTACGAGGCGCGGCGCCAGCGCCAGGCCGCCGGGAAGCCGTCGCAGGGCCCCTGAGCTCAGGCCGTCCCCAGAGCGCTGCGGACCACCGGAGCGCCCAGCAGGCCCAGGAACGGCCCCGCCAGCAGCACCGGGCCCAGAGCGAAGCGCACGCCGGCGCGGCGGGTCACGGCCACCACGACGGTCCCGGCGGCGCCCGCGACCAGCGCGATCCCCAGCAGCCCGGCGATCAGCACGTCCCCGCCGAGCGCGGTGCACATCAGCACCACCACCGGTACCGTCTTCGCGTCGCCCATACCCAGCAGCGCAGGCGCCACTAGGGCGATCAGGATCGCGCCGACCCCCAGCACCAGCGCCAGCACGACAGCGGTACGCAGCCCGCCGCGCAGGGCGGGGACAGCGGCCGCCGTGATCGCCAGAGCGGCGGCCACGGCCGCCGTCATCGAGCCGACCCACGGATTGGGCAGGCGGTGTTCGCGCCCGTCTACCCAGGCCAGCACCAGCGCCGGCGGCAGGTACAGCACCAGCAGCACGACGAGCGGGATCAGCGGGGCAGCAGCAACGGGCACACGGTCATTGCACCAGAGATGCGGGACGGTTCCCGCCCGTCCGGGAGGATTGTGGACGGGCCGGCGATCTCAGGTCTCGATCACGGGGGAGTACCCGAGGGTGGATTCGACACGGATGATGCGTCGCCGCATCCACACCTTCTTGCCCCCGCCCATGTACAGGCGGGTGCGGGCGTGCTCCCACCGGCCGTACTCGGCCTGCTCCGTCAGTGTGGCCCGCACCTGGGCCACGGAGCTGTTGCGCGGGACCGTGATGATCTGGAACTCGTAGTCCTCCGCGCGGCGTCCCCGCTCCAGCGGCAGATCCCTGATCCCGCGGGGATCGCGCACGTGCTCGATTCGAGCCGCGAGGGGCTGCTGGCCTCCGGACAACGGCATCCTCCTGTGTGCATAGACGCGTATCGGCCGGCTCCGGGGCCGCCGCTGCCCGACGAGCAGATTCGTGACCCCGGCCCGGCCGGTTCCACTGTCCATTCTGCCGTCCGACGCGGTACCGTCCAACCATGAACACGGATCCTCGCTCCGCTCTCGCTGCGCTGATCGCTGCCCTGGAACGTCACTACGAGGCCGCCGCCGCGTCGCGCGGTGACGACGATCCGGCCCTGGACGCCGCGACCGAACGTCTGACCACGGCCTTCGACACCTACGACGACGCTCTGTTCGACGCCTACGACATCGCCACCCCGCTCATCGTCTTCGACGCCGAGGACGACGACGATGAGGATGACGACGATTTCGACGACCTCGATGAGTTCGAGGACGACGAGGACGATGAGGACGATGACGATGACTACGAGGACGGCGACTACGACGAGGATGACGCCGTGCGCTGAGACCGCTCCATGAGCGGGTCGTAGAACGTGCACGCCATCTTCACCACAGGTCCCCACGCGGCGCCGGGCATCGAGCCCGGCGCCGCGTACTCTGTCCGAGGCCGATGAACATGTCGGCCCGAGTGCGCCGTCCGTCCTTCCCCGAGGAGAGTCCATGTCGTTCATCGAGGCGATCATCCTGGGGCTCGTCCAGGGACTGACCGAGTTCCTCCCGATCTCCTCGAGCGCCCATGTGCGCGTCGTCGGTGAGCTCATGGATCCCGGCCAGGACCCGGGCGCGGCCTTCACCGCCATCATCCAGCTCGGCACCGAAGCGGCCGTGGTGATGTACTTCTGGAAGGACATCACCCGCATCATCGGCAAGTGGTTCAAGGCCCTGGCCGGCAAGGTCCCCCAGTCCGATCCGGACGTGAGGATGGGCTGGCTGGTGATCGTCGGGTCGATCCCGATCGGCGTGCTCGGACTGCTGTTCGAGGACCAGATCGATCACGGCCTGCGCAACCTCTACATCACCGCGTCGATGCTGATCGGATTCGGTGTGCTGCTCGGACTGGCGGACCGCATCGCTCCTCAGCGCAAGGAGCTGGACACCCTCACCGTCCGTCACGGCATCCTCTTCGGCCTCGCCCAGGCCCTAGCCCTGATCCCCGGCGTCTCGCGCTCCGGCGGGACCATCACCGCAGGCCTCCTCATGGGCTACACCCGTCAGGCCGCCGCACGCTACGCGTTCCTCCTCGCCATCCCGGCCGTCTTCGCCTCCGGCCTCTACAAGGCCGCCAAGGAGGTGCCGGCGCTGCTGTCCGCCGACGGTCGTGCCGCCGCAGCCGCGGCCGGGGAGCCCTCCTTGGTGGCGATCATCATCTCGACGGCCGTCGCCTTCGGGGTGGGATACGCCGTCATCGTGTGGTTCATGCGGCTGATCGAGAACCGCTCCTACCTGCCCTTCGTCCTCTACCGCGTGGCCGCCGGCCTGGTGCTGCTGGTTCTGCTGTGGCTCGGAGTGGTCGACCCTCTCGGCGGCGCCTGAGGCTTCGCACGGCCCGTATGATCGGACGGTGCTTTCCTGGACCTCCCCGTCGATCACGCCCCTTCCCGCCTCCGGCATCCCGCTGAGGCTGCACGACACCCGGACGGGCCGGGTGGCGCCCCTCGTCCCGATCATGCCCGGTCGCGCCCGGCTGTACGTCTGCGGGATCACGCCGTACGACGCGACCCATCTGGGGCATGCGGCCACGTATCACGCCGCGGACCTGATGCGGCGTGCGCTGCTGGACACGGGGCTGGAGGTGGACGTCGCCCAGAACGTCACCGACGTCGACGACCCGCTGCTGGAGCGTGCCGCCCGCGACGGGGTCGACTGGCGCGAGCTCGCCGCCTCGCAGACCGCCCTGTTCGCCGAGGACATGGAGGCGCTGCGCATCCTCGCCCCGGACACCTATCGCTCCGTCAGCGAGAGCATGGACGGGATCATCGCTCTGGTCCAGCGCGTGCACGAGCGCGGACGCGCGTATCCCGTCCCCGCCGAGGACGCTGCGGGCCCGGACTGGTATCTCGACCTGGCTGTGGACGGGGCGCTGGGCGATGTCTCGGGCTGGAGCGAGCAGCAGATGCTCTCGGTCTTCGCCGAGCGCGGCGGTGACCCGGAGCGCGAGGGCAAGCGGGGCCGCTTCGATCCGCTGCTGTGGCGCGCCGAACGGGAGGGCGAGCCCGCGTGGGACGGCGGTGTCCTGGGCCGTGGCCGTCCCGGCTGGCACGTCGAGTGCGTCTGCATCGCCGAGGACGGCCTCGGCCTGCCCTTCGACGTACAGGCCGGTGGCAGCGATCTGATCTTCCCCCATCACGACCTCGGCGCGGCGCATGCCGTGGCCCTGGGCCGCGGCTTCGCCGGGACCTACATGCACAGCGGCATGGTCGCCCATGAGGGCGAGAAGATGAGCAAGTCCCTGGGCAACCTGGTCTTCGTCCACCGGCTGGTGCGCGATGGCATCGACCCGATGGTGGTCCGGCTGGTGCTCATGGCCCATCACTACCGCGCCGACTGGGAATGGTCCGCTGAGGAGGTCGACCTCGCCACGAGCCGTCTGCACAGCTACCGGGGCGCCGCCGAACGGGGAGGGCAGCACCCGGAGACGGTCGAGGCGCTGCGCCGCGCGCTGCGCGACGACCTGGACACGCCCTCCGCGCTGAGCGCCCTGGACGCCTGGGCCTCCGACTCGGCCGGCAGCGGTGAAGCCCCCGAGGCCGGCGACCGGGCTCCCGGCGATGTGCCCGCCGCGGCGGACGCCCTGTTCGGACTGGACCTGACTCCGCGCACGAGCTGAGCGGCCGGCAGCCGGGCGGCCCCGGCACCGATTCGGCGCGCCAGCCCGTTCCCCCGGTCCGACGCGCCGGCCCGTTCCCCCGATCCGTGGCGCAAAAGGCACGGATCGGGGGAACGGGCGGCACCGGTCGGCGAGCCGTTGTGGTCGGCCATGTCCTGCGCCGTGACGTCGCGCGGAAAGCAGGCCGCCCGGGAGGAAGACCGCCTGGGAGGAGGTCGTGCGGGAGGGGGCCGCCCGGGAGGGAGGCCGCGCGGGGAGGAAGAGGACTACTCCGACTCGCGTCGCCGCCGCAGGAACTGCTCGAACTCCTTCGCGATGGCGTCGCCGCTGGCCTCGGGCAGCCCGGCCGCGTCCTGCGCCTGCTCCAGTCGCCGCACGTACTCCGCGACGTCCTCGTCGGTGCGGGCCAGCTCGTCGACGCCGCGCTCCCACGCCTCCGCGTCCTCGATCAGCTCCTCGATCGGGATCGGCGCGCTGACGCGCTCCTGGACCTCCCGCAGCAGACCCAGCACCGCCTTCGGCGACGGGTTCTGCGAGACGTAGTGGGGCACCTGCACCCAGATGCTGGTGGTGCGGAGACCGGCGGAGGCGGCGCGCCGCGCCAGGATCGTCGGCACCCCGACCGGACCGGAGTACAGCTCCGAGTCCTCGACCGGCTCGGCGGACCCGGGCTCGACCGCAGAGGAGACCGGCAGCGGGCGCGAGTGCGGCGAGTCCGCCAGCAGCGCGCCCAGCGAGATGACGGAGCTCACGTCGAGGATCTGCATCTGCTCGAGCACCTCGTCACAGAAGCGCTTCCAGTGCAGGGACGGCTCCGGGCCCAGGACGGTGACGATCTCCGGTCCCCGCGGGGGCTGGAGGATGCGCAGCTCGGTGTCGGGCCAGTCGATCACGCGCAGGCCCGCCTCCGTCGTGCGGATCTCGGGCCGGTTGACCTGGAAGTCGATGTACTCCTCGGCATCGACCGCTCCGGCAGGACGCGACGGCCACACCTCGAGCAGGTGCTCGATCACCCCCGTGGCGGCCTCTCCCGCGTCGTTCCATCCGCTGAAAGCCGTGATGGCGATTCGACTCATCGCTCCATCATAGGCTCCGCCGACGGGACGGAGCCGGGGTGCAGGCGCAGCGGATATCCTCGCCCTGTCCTGGGGAGCCGCCGTCCCCGGCCCGAAGGAGACGGATGATGAAGAGCCCCACGCTGCGCCTCGGCCCGCTGCCGCCGATCCGTGTCAGCCCGGGCACGCTCGTCACCGTGCTGATCCTCGCCGTGATCATCCACCCCGGGCTCGCCCGGGGCGGCACGGCGGATCCCTTGACGCCCATCCTGCTGTCCCTGGGCATAGCCCTGTTCATGATCGTCTCCGTGCTGGTGCACGAATCCGCGCACGCCCTCAGCGCCCGGGCGTTCGGCGCCACGGTCGACCACATCGCCCTGACCCTGTGGGGCGGGCACACCCAGTACCGCGGGGAGGCGCTGGGAGCGCTGCCCTCGCTGGTGATCTCCCTGTCCGGCCCGATCAGCAACGGGGTGCTCGCAGCCCTCACCGCCGGCGCCGCGTCCCTGTCCGAGCCCGGCTCGTCCGCCGCGGTGTTCTGGGGCCTGTCCTCATGGCTGAACATCGCCCTCGCCCTGTTCAATCTGCTCCCCGGGCTGCCGATGGATGGCGGCCGCGCCCTGGAGTCCCTGCTGTCCGGCGTGCTGCGCAACCCGCTGCTGGGAACCCGCATCACCGCCTGGATCGGTCGCGGCATCGCGGTGCTGGTGGTCGTGTTTCCCCTGGTGCGGATCGTGCGGGCCGACGGGGCGGGAACACTCTCGCTGCTGACCGTGCTGTGGGCCGTCCTGATCGCGGGCATGCTGTGGCAGGGCGCCTCCCGGGCACTGGAATCGGCGAACCTCAGCCACCGCGTCGACTCCCTCGACGCGGCGAGCCTCGCCCATCCGATGCGGATCGTCCCGCCGAGCCGGCCCCTGGCCGAGCTGGGCACCACCGGCGACCTCGAGGATGTGCTCATCCTCGACCCCGCCCCGCCCGGGTCCGGGCACATCGGCAGCGCCTACCGCATCGATCCCGTCGCCGCCGCCGCGGTCCCGGCGGACCGGCGCGCAGTCACCCCGGTCAGCGCGGTCGCCGGATCCGTCGGTCCGATCGGCCGACTCGACGCCTCCCTGCGCGGCAATGCGCTGGTCTCGGCGATGCTCGCCCGCCCTATGCCCGGCTACCTCGTCACCGACGCCGAGGGGGCGGTGCACGGGGTGATCGTGAGCGCCGACGTCAATGCGCTTCTGCGCGGTCGGTGAACATCGCCTCCCTTCCTCCCGTCCGTCTCACCGCGCGTCATATGCTGGAACGTATGACTGATCAGCCGTCGCAGCCCGCAGCCCGGACCGGGGCGCAGGGCCCCGCGCCCCGCGCGCCCCGCCGCGGCCTGGACCGCACCGGCCCCTTCGATCTCGGCGACAAGGTCCAGCTCGCCGACTCCAAGAACCGGCTGCACACCATCACCCTGAAGCCCGGCGGCGAGTTCCACACCCACCGTGGCGTGCTGCGCCACGACCGGCTGATCGGCGCCGAGGACGGCGTGGTCGTCGAGGACAACCGGGGCACCAGATACCAGGCGCTGCGCCCGCTGTACGCCGACTACATGCTCTCCATGCCGCGCGGCGCCGCCATCATCTACCCCAAGGACGCCGCCCAGATCCTCATGTGGGGCGACATCTTCCCCGGCGCCCGCGTGCTGGAGGCCGGGGTGGGCTCCGGCGGCCTGACCACGGCGCTGCTGCGCGCCGTCGGCCCCGACGGCAGCCTGCACTCGATCGAGCGCCGCGAGGACTTCGCCGAGGTGGCCCGGGAGAACGTCGAGACCTTCTTCGGCGGCCCCAACCCGTCCTGGGATCTCACCGTCGGCGACTTCCAGGATGTCGCCCCGACGCTGGCGCCCGACGGGCCCGCCGTCGACCGCGTCGTCCTGGACATGCTCGCCCCCTGGGAATGCATCGAGGCCGCCGCGGAGGTGCTCGTCTCCGGGGGCGTGTTCCTCGCCTACGTCGCCACGGTCACCCAGCTCTCCCGCACCGCCGAGGCGCTGCGCGACCATGGGGAGTTCACCGAGCCCTTCGCCTGGGAGTCCTTCGTGCGTCCCTGGCACCTCGAGGGGCTCGCGGTGCGACCGGAGCACCGCATGAACGCCCATACCGGGTTCCTGCTCACCTCGCGCCGCACGGCCCACGGCACGTCGGCCCTGACGCGCGTGACCCGCCCGGCTCCCGGTTCGCGGGTCGAGGACGAGATGAACGATCCCGCCAACGACGGCTTCGGCGGCTCGGACAGCGAATGGGGCCCGCAGGACCTGGGGGAGCGCGGTGTCGCCCCGCGCAAGCTCAAGCGCGCCCTGCGCGACATCCGGCAGGGCCGGGACCGCTGAGCCGACCGGCGACGACAGGGAAGGAGAGGCCGCGACGATGAAGACCTACGCGGAGATGACGGCCGAGCTGGAGCAGCTGGCCGCCCACAACGACCGCCTCACCAGTGGGCTGCGAGCCGCCCGCGCCCAGATCGTCGAGCTCAAGGCCGACCTGGAGCGGGTGGGAGATCCGCCGAACTCCTACGCCACGTTCCTGCGCCGCACCGAGGGGACCACCATCGACGTGCTCCACAACGGCCGCCGGCTGCGCGTGGCCACGGCCGCGAGCCTGGACCTGGAGAGCCTGGAACCCGGCGCCGAGCTGCGACTGAACGAGTCGCTGGCCGCCGTGGAGGCGGTGGCCCCGAGCGATGCGGGCAACGTCGTGCCCGTCGTGGAGTCCCTGCCCGACACCCGCGTGATCGTGGCGGTCGCCCCCGACGACACCCGGGTGCTGCGCCGCGCCGGCGCCCTGGCCGAGGAGGCGCTGCACCCTGGTGACCACGTGCTGGTCGACCTGAAGGCGCAGCTGGTCATGGAGCGCATCGACCGCGCCGAGATCACCGACCTCGTCCTCGAGCAGGTCCCCGACGTCACCTTCGACCAGATCGGGGGGCTCGGCGGCCAGATCGAGGCCATCCGCGACGCCGTCGAGCTGCCGTTCCTCCAGCAGGACCTCTACCGCACCTACGGTCTGCGCCCGCCCCAGGGCGTGCTGCTGTACGGCCCGCCCGGCTGCGGCAAGACGATGATCGCCAAGGCCGTCGCCCACGAGCTCGTGCTGCGCTCGGCCGAGGTGCGCGGCGTCAGCGTCGCCGAAGCCCTCGAGAACTCCGCGTTCCTCAACATCAAGGGCCCGGAGCTGCTGAACAAGTACGTCGGTGAATCCGAGCGCTCCATCCGCCTCGTCTTCGAGCGCGCTCGCGAGAAGGCCGCCGCCGACCACCCCGTGGTGATCTTCTTCGATGAGATGGAGGCCCTGTTCCGCACCCGCGGCTCCGGCCTCTCCAGCGACGTCGAGACCACGATCGTGCCGCAGCTGCTGGCTGAGATCGACGGCGTCGAGGACCTCGACAACGTCATCGTCATCGGCGCCTCCAACCGTGAGGACATGATCGATCCGGCGATCCTGCGCCCCGGCCGGCTGGACGTGAAGATCCGAGTGCGCCGTCCCGATCTCGAGGCGGGCCGCGAGATCCTGGGGCTCTATCTCGACGAGTCCGTCCCGATGCGGGAGGACCGCGACCAGCTGCTGGATGTGGCGGCACAGGACATCTACGACGACGGCCCGGCCTCGGCGTTCGTGCGCCTGGAGTACTCCGACGGCTCCGAGGAGACCCTCCACTTCCGCGACTTCGTCTCCGGGGCGACGCTGCGCAACATCACCGACCGCGCCAAGAAGCTCGCGGTCAAGGACCAGCTGGCCAGCGGGTCGGTGGGACTGACCGCACAGCATCTGCGCGAGGCGATCACCGCCGAGTTCGTCGAGAACGAGGACATGCCCTCGGCGGCGCACCCCGAGGACTGGGCTCGCGTCTCCGGCACCCGCGGCAAGCAGGGCCGCCGGATCGAGGCAGTGGTCCCGCTGCAGGGACGCTCCCGCGCGGCCGAGGCGGAGGAGCCCCTGGTCGAGGAGGTGCGGGGATGAGCACTGACACGAGCGATCAGCCCGGCGGCCCGGCGGGCCTGGCGGATGTCACCGACCTCACCACCGAGCGCGTCATGGGGATCGAGACCGAGTTCGGTGTGCTCCACACCGATCCCGAGACCCGCTCGCGCGCCGGTGCCGGCAGCGCCGTCGGACTCTCGCACCTGGTCGTCGGCGCCTACGCCCTGCTGGACCCGCACGAGGGCGAGCGCGGATCCCGCGTACGCTGGGACTACGGCGATGAGACCCCGCTGCGCGACGCGCGCGGCTTCGACCTGCAGCGCGCCGCAGCCCACCCCACCCAGCTCACCGACGAGGTGCACGAGGCGCACCTGCCCAGCGCCCCGAGCCTGCCCAGCGTCGAGCTGGATGCCCCGGCCGCCGGCCCCGAGACCGCCCCGGACGGCGATGACGCCGAGGTGCTCAGCTGGGCGGCACAGCGTTCGATCGGCAACGCCGTGCTGGCCAACGGCGCGCGCTGGTACGTCGACCACGCGCACCCGGAGTACTCCGCCCCCGAGGTCACCCGTGCCCGCGAGGCCGTGGTCGCCGACCGTGCTGGGGAGGAGATCGCTCGCCGCGCCATGGGCATCCTCGAGGCCGCCGACGGCATCCCGGGCGTCACCCTCTACAAGAACAACACCGACGGCAAGGGCGCGTCCTACGGCACGCACGAGAACTACCTCGTCGAGCGCGAGGTGCCGTTCGAACGCCTCACCGCCGCGATGCTCCCGTTCCTGAGCACCCGCCAGGTGCTCGTGGGCGCCGGTCGTGTGGGTCTCGGTCCCCGGGGCGAGCAGCCCGGCTACCAGATCTCCTCCCGCGCTGACTTCATGGAGGCCGAGGTGGGACTGGAGACCACCTTGAACCGGCCGATCGTGAACACGCGCGACGAGCCCCATGCGGACCCCTCGCGCTTCCGCCGCCTGCACGTGATCATCGGTGACGCGAACCTGCTGGAGGAGTCGACGTTCCTCAAGCTCGGCTCCACCTCCCTGGTGCTCGCCGCGCTGGAGGCCGAGCACCGCACCGGGCGTGCGATCCTTCCCGATCTGCGCCTGGCCGACCCGGTCGGGGCCGTGCACACGATCAGCCACGATCCCACGCTGAGAGCGACCGTGCCCCTGACCGACGGGCGCGAGCTCACCGCCCTCCAGATCCAGCGCGCCCACCTCGAGGCGCTCGAGCCGCTGTGCGACCCGGGCGACGAGGAGACCGCGGCGGTACTGCGCACGTGGGGCGAGCTGCTGGACCTGCTCGAGCAGGATCCCGCGCTGGCCGCCGACCGCATCGAATGGGTCGCCAAGCTGCAGCTGCTCGAACGCTACCGCGCCCGGCACGGCCTGGAGTGGGGCGATCCGCGGTTGTCCCTGATCGACCTGCAGTTCAGCGACCTCCGTCCCAGCCGGGGCCTGTTCGCGAAGCTGCGCGCAGCCGGCGCCGTGGGCACGCTCGTGGCGCAGGAGGAGGTGGACGCGGCGATCACCGCCCCGCCCGCGTCGACCCGCGCCCACCTGCGCGGCCGCCTCATCGCCGCCCATCGCGAGCACGTCCCCTCGGCCGGGTGGGACGCGATCACCCTGGCCGGGCCCGACGGCGGACACCGTCTGCGCCTGGCGGATCCGCGCCTCGGCTCCGCCTCCTGGTGCCAGGCCCACGGCATCGACCTCGGCGGGGGCATCGAACAGATCCTCGACTCGCTGCGCCGAGCCGTCGGCGAGCACTGAGGATGATGCTCGGCCCCGACGCCGGCGTCTCCGCACGACGGCCGCGCTGACACCACGATTCCGCAGACCGACCACAGCCCCCGACCACCGAGGAGAATCCCGTGTCCCAGCAGTCACTGCATGCATCCGGTCCCGAGCCGGACGACGAGGCCGGCAGCACCGAGAGCGCCGGCGGCGGCCAGACCTATGCCTCGGCCCAGGCTGCGGACGACCTGCTCGACGAGATCGACTCCGTGCTGGAGTCCAACGCCGAGACCTTCGTGCGCTCCTTCGTCCAGAAGGGCGGCCAGTGACCCGATGAGGCGTCGAGTCGGAGGCCTGGAGACCGAGTTCGGGCTGGTGTGCGTGCACGCCGACGGCACCCGCGCGCTCGAGCCGGAGAACGCGGCCCGCGAGCTGTTCCGGCCCGTGGTCGCCATGGGCCGCTCCTCGAACGTCTTCCTGCCCAACGCCGCCCGTCTCTACCTCGACGTCGGCTCCCATCCGGAGTACGCCACGGCCGAATGCGACGACTGGTGGGAACTGGTCGCCCAGGACCGCGCCGGCGAACGCATCTTCGCCGACCTCGCCGAGCAGGCGGGGGAGCGCCTCGCCGCCGACGGCCAGGACGCTCGGATCCACCTGCTCAAGAACAACGTCGACTCCGAGGGCAATGCCTTCGGCTCTCACGAGAACTACCTCGTCGACCGCCGCGGCGAGTTCACGCGCCTGCCGCGGTACCTCCTGCCGTTCCTGGTCACCCGGCAGATCGTCACCGGCGCCGGGGGAGTGGTGCGTGACGAGGACGGGGCCCGCTTCGTCTTCTCCCGTCGCAGCGACCACATGTGGGAGGCGGTCTCGTCGGCCACCACCCGAACCCGTCCGATCATCAACACCCGCGACGAACCCCACGGCGACCCCACCAGGTACCGCCGCCTGCACGTCATCGTCGGCGACTCGACGATGAGCGAGGTCTCCACGCACCTGCGCTTCGCCACCACCGACCTGGTCCTGCGCGCCATCGAGTCGGGCCGGGCCCTGCCCGATCTGACCCTGGCCGACGACATCGCCACCATCCGCGCCGTCGCGCGCGACCTCACCGGGCAGGCGCCGATCCCCACGGCCGGCGGCGGGACCACCTCGGCGGTCGAGATCCAGCAGCGCTGGCTGGATCTGGCCGCCGAGGTCACCGAGGAGACCGAGGGCTCCGACAGCGCCGAGCGCGACGTGCTGGAGACCTGGCAGAGAGCGATCGACGCGGTGCGCACCGGGGACCGCAGCTGGGCCGCGACCCGTCTGGACTGGGCCATCAAGGAGCGCCTGTTCTCGCAGGTCGCCGAGCGCCGTGGGGTCGAGCTCTCGGATCCGGCGCTGGAACGGCTCGACCTGGCCTACCACGACATCTCGCCGGGCCAGGGCCTCTTCGCCAGTCTCCAGGCCCGCGGGCTCGCTCCGGCGGTCCTCTCCGAGCAGCGCATCGAGGCCGCCCGCGAGGTCGCTCCCGCCACCACGCGGGCGCACCTGCGCGGGCAGGTGGTCACCGCCGCTCAGCAGCTTGGCGTCGACCATGTCGTGGACTGGACCACGATGCGCCTGACCCGTCCCGGGTCCATGCCGGTACAGGTCCTCGACCCGTTCGCGACCGAGCTCCCCGCGGTCGACGAGCTCCTGGCCGAGATCCGCCGGTCCGGGACCGGATCGGCGAGCGATGATCCGCCGCCCGCCTGAGAATCCGGGGCCGCGCGCCCCGTACCCTGGTGCACGTGCCCCGCTCGGGGCTCCCGATCCGAAAGGCCTGCTCTTGATCCGCCGCCGCACCTTGTTGACCTCCGCTCTCGCTGCGACCACGGTTGCCGGCGTGGCCGCCTGCTCCGACGACGGCGCTGATGCCGAGAACACCGCGGCGGCCTCCGACGGCGGCGGCGACCCGGCCCTGTCCGCCGTGACGGTCAGCGACGACCTCGAGGCGGAGCCCACGATCGAGTTCACCCCGCCGGTGCAGATCACCGCGCCCGATTCGGCCCTGATCACCCCCGGGGACGGCGAGACGATCGCCGAGGGCGACACCATCATCTGGCGCAGCGTCTATTCGGACGCGAGCACCGGCGACGTGCTCGAATCCTGGTGGCAGGGCGCCCCGGCCAATGGCGTGCAGGTCACCGCGGAGACGCTCGGTGACGAGGCGTTCGCGTTCCTCACCACGGTCCCGATCGGCTCGCGCGTCGCGATGGCCGGCTGGCAGACCACGACGTCCGGGCAGTCCTACGCGCTCATCCAGGCCTCCGACATCGACCGTGTCGTCTCGCCGCTGCGCGCCGACGGCGAGGCGCAGGAGCCCTCCGGAACCTTCCCGGCCGTCAGCCTCGACGAGAACGGCGCACCCTCCCTGGAGTCCGCGCCCGAGGGCGAGGCACCCACCGAGACCGTCCGCGAGACCCTCATCCAGGGCGCCGGGGACGCCACCCGCGAGGGCGACTACCTGACCATGCACTACACGGGATGGAACTGGGACTCCGGTGAGCAGTTCGACTCCTCGTGGGAGCGTGGGGCGCCGTTCGGTTTCCCGCAGGGCATGCAGAAGGTGATCCCCGGCTGGGACGAGAACCTGCTGGACCTTCCCGTCGGATCCCAGGTGATGCTGGTGGTCCCCCCGGCCGAGGCCTACGGT
The DNA here is from genome assembly GCF_059391765.1 of Brachybacterium sp. SYSU DS0246. Lineage (NCBI taxonomy): Bacteria > Bacillati > Actinomycetota > Actinomycetes > Micrococcales > Dermabacteraceae > Brachybacterium > Brachybacterium sp. SYSU DS0246. The sequence goes on from NZ_JBZXYT010000004.1 coordinate 125,792, forward strand.
GAGGAGGGCGAGTCCGAGCACGAGCTCGCCGGGCAGACCCTCCTGTTCGTCATCGACGTGCTCGATGCCGCGCACAAGGCAGACTGACCCCACGACACCGACACCGTCCCGGCGGAGGCGGCCGTACGACGGCCCCTTCCGCACATCCCAGGAGGACCCATGGATCGCAGCAAGCCCGAGATCGAGCACCCCGAAGGCCCCGCGCCCACCGAGCTGGTCAGCAGTGAACTGATCGTCGGGGACGGCGAGCAGGCCGCCCGCGGCGACGTCGTCGACGTGCACTATGTGGGCGTCTCCCACTCCACCGGCGAGCAGTTCGACGCCTCCTGGGATCGTGGCGAGCCGCTGCGCTTCCAGCTCGGCGTCGGCCAGGTCATCACCGGCTGGGACCAGGGCGTCCAGGGCATGAAGGTCGGCGGGCGCCGCCGCCTCGAGATCCCCGCCTCGCTCGCCTACGGCGACATGGGCGCACCGCCCGTGATCGCCCCCGGCGAGTCCCTGATCTTCGTGTGCGACCTGGTGGCGGTGCACAAGCGCTGAACACGTCCGCCACGCCGGCGGCGGGGGGACCGCTCGGGGAGCAGGAGAGCCTCTTCACGGCCCCCGTCGCCCCCGAACCTCCCGCCCCGGAACGCGGATCGGCGCCCCGGGACGGGACGCTGCGCACCACCGCAGGCTTCGACGTCGTCGACGAGCTTCCCGTGGCCAGCGTGCGCCTGGTGGGCGTGCTGCCGCATCTGGACCGTCCCTTCGAGTACGCCGTCACCCCCGATACCGCCGCAGCCGGGCCCGGCATGCGGGTACGGGTGCGCTTCTCGGGCAAGGACACCGAAGGCATCGTGCTGGGGCGGCACGCCGAGGCGTCGACCGACCGCCCCCTGGCGCCCCTGCGCCGCCTGGTCTCCGAGGACGTCGTGGTCCCGCCGGCCATGATGCGGGTCTGCGAGGAGGTCGCCCAGCGCTGCGCGGGCACGGTGGGGGATGTGCTGCGCCTGGCCCTCCCGCCGCGCCATGCCCGCGCGGAGAAGGCGGACCGCGCCGCGGAGGACAAGGCGCTCCAGCAGGAGCAGGCCTCCGAGGACGCCCACACCGAGGCCTCCGATCGCGAGGACGCCGACGGGAAGGATGCCGGCTACGGCGCCGCCGGCGATGAGGATGCCGGCCAGGACGCCGGCGACGGCGCGGACACGGGGGCTCCCGCGCCGCGCCCGGGCGATCGCTACCCCGGCCTGGCCGCTCTGATCTCCCGCGCCGGGCAGCCGACCGGCCCGGTGCCACGTGCCACCATCACCCTCGACGCCGCCGATCCCTGGACCGTCGTGGCGGCCGACGCCATCGCCGACCTCGGGCCCGATCAGGGAGCCCTCGTCATCGCCCCGGACCAGCGGGACATCGCCCGGCTCAGCCGGGTCCTGGCGGCCAGGGGCATCGAGCACGAGATCCTGGCGGGCACCGAGGGCCCCGAGAAGCGCTACCGCACGTTCCGCCGGATCCTCCGGGGCGCCACCCGCGTGGTCCTGGGAAACCGCTCCGCCGCCTTCGCACCGGTGGCGAACCTCGCCCTGGCGATCTGCTGGGACGAGGCCGACGACCTGCTCGAGGAGCCCCGCGCCCCGTATCCCCACGTCCGCACCGTCCTGCAGTGCCGGTCCGCCGAGCAGCGCTGCGCCCTGCTCTTCCTGGCGGCCACCGACTCGGTCCCGTTGCAGGCACTCGCGGAGGCGGGCTACCTGGCCCGGCTCGAGCCGCTCCCGGCGCCCGTGACCGCCGTGCGCCCGCACATCGTCGCCATGGACCAGTACCTCCGCGAACGGGAGGGCCCCTCCGGGCGCTCCCGGCTGCCCCAGGAGGCGATGCGCGTGATCCGGCGCGGACTGGAGCGCGGCCCGGTGCTCGTCCAGGTCCCGCGCAGCGGATACGTACCGGCCATCGCCTGCACCTTCTGCGGCACCCGCGCCCACTGCCCGAACTGCGCCGCCCCTCTGTCGGTCACCGGACGCAGCGGCCCGCTGCACTGCCGGGTGTGCGGGCGCCGCGAGGACGGGTATCGCTGCCCCGAATGCGATCGCACCCAGGTGCGTGCCATGGTCATCGGTTCCACCCGCACCGCCGAGGAGCTCCACCGCGGCTTTCCCGACGTCCCGCTGAAAGTCGCCGGCGGCGCCCATGGTGCGCTCGAGGACGAGAACGTCCCTGAGCACGGGATCGTGGTCGCCACCCCGGGCGCCGAGCCCGCACCCCCGGGTCGATTCGCCGCCGCACTGCTCCTGGACGCCGACGCCATGCTCGCCCGCGCCGCCTTCGATGCCGACGTCGAGGCCGTGCGCCGCTGGCGCAACGCCATCGCACTGGTGCGCACCGCGGACGAGGGCGGGCACGTGCTGGTCGTCGGCACCGCCACACTGCCTGCGATCCGTGATCTGGTCGCCCATCGCTCGCGGGTGTTCCTCGACCGCGTCCTCGCCGACCGCCGGGAACTGGACCTGCCTCCGTTCAGCAGGGTCGCCGAGATCGTCGGTGACAAGGACGCCTGCCGCAACTACCTGGAGACCACGGATCTGCCGGATGGCACCGACGTGTTCGGCCCCGTCGACCTCGAGGAGCCGGAGTCGGCAGGCCGTGCCCGGGCCGTGGTGCGTCTGGACCCACGCCGCTCCCGTGAGCTCGCCGATGCGCTGCGAGCGGGCGTGGCCGCGCGCTCGGCCCGCAAGGCCCGCGGGTCGCTGCGGGTGCGCCTGGATCCGCCCGACGTGTTCTGACCCCGAGGCGCGGTCCCGTCGGTGTCGCGACCGTGCCTCGGGGCGGTGCTCGCACCGGCCTGCTCGCCTCCGCCCCCGACGTCCCGTAGTGTGATCGGTCGCACCGAAGAGATCGCGACGAGGCGACGGAGGGCACAGATCATGCGCGAGGGACCGACGACGTCCAGCACTCCCGAGGGGCCCGAGGGACAGGACGCACGTGCCGGAGGGGACCGACGCGTCGAGAGCGGCACTCCCGAGGGACGCGACAGGCCCGAAGGGCGCGACGACCTCGTCGAGACCGAGCACGCCGAAGGAGACGGGAACCGGGACGATCTCTCCGAGGGGGAGCGGGCGCCGGCCGCGCCGGGCCGCACCGTTCTGGTCCGCCGCCTCGGTCTCGCCGTCGGGCTCGTGGCCGCCGTGGTCATCTACCTGATCATGCCGGCCGAGGCACCCCACGCTGCCCGGCTCACGGCCGCCACCGCCGTCCTCATGGCCGTGTGGTGGATGACGGAGGCGCTGCCGATCCCGGCGACGGCCCTGGTGCCGGTGGTGGTCTTCCCCGTCCTCAACACCGACGTCGGCTTCGACGACGTCGGCGGCTCCTACGGGAACAACATCGTCTTCCTGTTCATGGGCGGCTTCATGCTGGCGCTGGCCATGCAGCGCTGGAACCTGCACAGACGTATCGCCCTCGCGATCGTCGCCGCCATCGGCACCAGCCCGTCGCTGCTGATCCTCGGCTTCATGGTCGCGACCGGATTCATCTCCATGTGGGTCTCCAACACGGCCACCGCGGTGATGATGCTGCCCATCGGGGTCTCGGTGCTGCTGCTGGTGAACAAGCTCCGCCTCGAGGACGCCGCGACCAAGGGCGAGGAGCCGGGTGAAGGCGTCGATCCCGACCCGTCGGCCGAGGGCACGGCCAGCAAGGCCGTCCGCTCCAACTTCGGGGCCGCGCTGATGCTCGGCATCGCCTACTCCGCCTCGATCGGTTCGCTGGCCACCATCATCGGCACCCCGCCCAATGCCCTGCTCGCCGCGCACATGAGCCAGGACTTCGACGTCACCATCGGCTTCGGCCGGTGGATGGTCGTGGGAGCTCCGCTGGCGCTGGTGTTCATGGCGATCGCGTGGGTACTGCTGACCAAGGTGATCTTCCGTCCCGAGATCACGGAGATCCCCGGCGGGGCGGAGCTGATCCGGGACGAGCGCCGCAAGCTCGGCAGCATCTCCTCGGGAGAGGTCCGTGTGCTGACCATCTTCGTGCTCGCGGCCCTCAGCTGGGTGTTCGTCCCCCTGATCTGGCGACTGGTGAGCGAGGGGGACCCGCCCATCAGCGACGCGGGCATCGCCATGCTCGTCGCCCTGCTGCTGTTCCTGCTCCCGGCCGGAGCGGCCCGCGGGGTGCGCCTGCTGGACTGGGAGGCGGCGGTGAAGCTCCCGTGGGGCGTGCTGCTGCTGTTCGGCGGCGGTCTCGCCCTCAGCGCCCAGTTCACCAGCTCCGGGCTGACGGACTGGATCGGCGAGGTCACCCAGCAGCTCGGCGGACTGCCCATGGTGCTGATCGTGGTGATCGCCGCCGCCGGCATCCTCTTCCTCACCGAGCTGACCTCGAACACCGCCACCGCCGCGACATTCCTGCCGGTGGCCACCGCGGTCGCCACCGGGATCGGCATCGACCCGATGCTGCTGGCGATCCCGGTGGCGCTGGCCGCCACCTCGGCCTTCATGCTGCCGGTGGCGACCCCGCCGAACGCGATCGCCTACGGCTCGGGATACGTGCAGATCCCGCAGATGGCCAAGGCGGGGGTATGGCTGAACCTGATCGGCATCGTGCTGATCACCGCGGCGACCATGACCCTCGCGGTCTGGGTGTTCGGGCTCGTCTTCTGATCTCGCGCCGGTCTCGCGCCGGACTCCGCAGCGGCCGGCTGCGGGCGCCGCGGCCCGTCGTCCCGGCCCTCCGGCCGCAGGGCTCCGGCGTCATCCGCCCTGCGTGCGCAGCACTCCCAGCGCCAGTGCGGCGGCGAGGATCACGCCGGCTCCCACGACCGCCACGGTGGCGGGCCACCCGAAGGCCTCGTAGACGTGGCCCGTGCTCCATCCCAGCACGCTGGAGCCCGCGTAGTAGGCGAGGTTGTACAGTCCCGTCGCCTGCGAGCGCGCCCCCTCGGCCCGGGCCCCTGCCCAGCCGCTCGCGATCGAGTGCGCCGCGAAGAAGCCGGCTGTCATCACCAGCAGGCCCACCAGCACCAGGAGCAGGGGCCCGGCGATGGTCAGCAGCAGCCCGAGCAGCATCACACCCATCGCCGCGAGCATGACCGGCAGCCGGCCGTACCGGGTCGCCAGACGCCCGGCGGCGGGGGAGGAGACGGTCCCGCCGAGGTAGGCGAGGAAGACCAGCCCCACCACGCCCGCCGACACCCGGTACGGCGCCGCGGTGAGGTGGAAGGCGAGGTAGTTGTAGATCGCGACGAAGCCACCCATGAGCAGGAATGCGCACGCGAACAGGACGAGCTGGCCGGGATCGCGCAGCGTGCGGGTCAGGCGCGCCGCCCGGGGAGCCCACCGCCGGGAACCCGTCCCGGAGTCCGGCGGCACGAATCGCCGTTCCCGCGGGGCCGTGAGCACGAAGGCGGCGGCAGCGGCGGCCGAGAGCAGCGCGACAGCGCTCATCCCGGCCCTCCAGGTCAGCGCATCGGCGATCGGAGTGGCGACCACGCGTCCCAGCAGCCCGCCGACGGTGGTTCCCGCCACGAACCAGCCCGCCGCGATCGCCCGGGCCTGCTCGTCCACCTCCTCGGAGAGGTACGCCATGGCCAGCGCCGGGATACCGCCCAGAGCCGCGCCTTCCAGCAGCCGCAGCACCAGGACCAGCTCGTAGCTGGGTGCCCACGCCGCGACCAGCGCCAGCGTCGTGGCCGCGGACACCGCGAGGACCATCGCCCGCAGCCTCCCGATCCGGTCTCCCGCGAAGGACCAGGGCACCACGGCCAGAGCGAGGCCGCCGGTCGCGGCCGAGACCGTCAGCGCCGCCTGTTCGGGGCCGACGCCGAGATCCGCGGAGATCAGCTGCAGCATTCCCTGCGGGGAGTAGAGCTGGGCGAAGGTGGCGATGCCCGCGCACACCAGAGCCACGAGCATGCGCCGGTACGCGGGGCTGCCGACCGAGTGTCCGGGCCGGTGCTCGTCGAGCATCACACCACGCCCCTCACAGCAGATCCATCAGGCGGCGTCCCTCAGCGGACGACGCGGACCGGGTACGACATATGCCCACTCTAAGCAGGCGCCCGCCGAGGATCCGGGCCGCTCGTCCTGCTGGATGCACCTGTCCGGTCGGCGCATCCAGCGCTGCCGGTCCGGGGAGTCAGCCCCGTAGACTCGGGGCATCATGCGTCTGCTCTTCGCCGGCACCCCCGAGGCCGCCCTTCCCTCCCTGCGCACCCTGCTCGACTCGCACCACGACGTCGCCGGGGTGCTCACCCGAGCCGACGCCCCCGCGGGGCGCGGCCGCAAGCTCACTCCCAGTCCTGTGAAGTCCCTCGCCCTCGAGGCCGGGGTACCGGTGCTGACCCCTGCGACGCTCCGCGACGAGGACACCCAGCAGCAGATCCGCGAACTCGCGCCCGACGCCGCCCCCGTGGTGGCCTACGGGAACCTGGTCCCGCCGGCAGCACTGTCCATCCCTGCCCACGGCTGGCTGAACCTCCACTTCTCCCTGCTCCCGGCCTGGCGCGGCGCCGCCCCGGCCCAGCGTGCCGTTCTGGCCGGGCAGCGCGAGACCGGTATGAGCGTCTTCCGCCTCGAGCAGGGCCTCGATACCGGCGACGTCATCGCCACCGCGCGGACCTCGATCGGCGAGTACGAGACCTCTGGAGAGCTGCTGGCCCGGATGGCCGAGGAGGGAGCCGATCTGCTGCTGTCCGCGCTGGATGCCCTCGAAGCCGGCACCGCGACCCTCACCCCGCAGGACGACTCGCTGGCCACGCATGCCGCGAAGCTGACCACGGCCGAGGCCCGGATCGACTGGACCCGCCCGGCCGACGAGGTCAGTGCCCATATCCGCGGCATGAGCCCGCACCCGGGAGCCTGGACGGTCCTGGCCGGATCCCGCCTGAAGGTTCTCGGTCTGGAAGCACCGCCCGAGCACCCGCCCGTGCCGCCGGGACGGATCGAGACCACCCGCCGCCAGGTGCTCGTGGGCACCGGCACGGACGTCGTCGCCCTGGCGACGGTCGCTCCGGCAGGGAAGCGGCCGATGCGGGCAGCGGACTGGGCCCGCGGCGCGGCCCTCGGCGAGGGCAGCAGCGCCGCCTTCGCACACGATCTGGACGACGACGAGGAGCAGGCATGAACGACCAGCGCCGCAGACGGGGGGACGCCGGTCGCGACGACCGCAGCCGTGATGGTCGTGGCCGAGACGCTCGTGCCCGCGACAGCGGTGGCCGCGATGACCGGGCCCGCCGGGAGGAGGGGCGCGGGACGGCCCCCTCCGGCGGTCGCGACGCGAAGGGGCGGGAGCGCTCGGGTTCCCGCGGCCAGGGCGGCCCCCGCCGTGGCTGGTCCTCCTCACGGCCCTCCGAGCGCGGTCGCCGCGCCACCGGTTCTCGGCAGGTGGCCTACGAAGGGCTGCGCCTGGTCCGCGAGGAGGACTCGTACGCGAACCTCGTCCTTCCGCGCCTGCTGCGCAGCAATCGGCTCTCCGGTCGCGATGCCGCCTTCACCACCGAGCTCTTCTACGGCTCCCTGCGCGCCCAGGGTCGCCTGGACGCGATCCTCGCCGCCTGCATCGACCGCCCGCTGGACGACGTCGACCCGGCACTGCTGGACGTGCTGCGCCTGGGCGCCTATCAGCTGCTGGACATGACCGTCGCCCCGCATGCCGCCACCTCCGAGACCGTGGCACTGGCCCGCTCGGAGGTGGGCGCCGGCGCCGCGAGCTTCGTCAACGCGATCCTGCGCCGGGTGGGGGAGAAGCCCCTGGAGGAGTGGATCGCCGAGGTCGCTCCAGCTCGCGAGCGTGACCTGACCGGTCATCTCGCCATGGTCCACTCCCACCCCCGTTGGGTGGTGCGGGCGCTCACCGACGCCCTCGCGGGCAACGGTCGCGACCGGTCCGAGATCGATGAGCTGCTGGCCGCCCAGAACGCCGCTCCGGCAGTGTCCCTGGTCATGCGCCCCGGCCTCATCGATCTCGAAGAGCTCATCGACCACGGCGCGAGCGCCGGCGAGCTCAGCATCTTCGCCGCCTCCTGGCCGTCGGGGGACCCCGGCGGCATCGACCCGGTCAAGCAGGGCCGGGTCGCCGTCCAGGACGAGGGCAGCCAGCTCGCAGCGCTCGCCCTCGCCCTCGGTGCGGACGATCTCGTCCGTGCGGACGACGCCCACTGGCTGGACCTGTGCGCGGGCCCCGGAGGGAAGACGGCCCTGCTGGGCGGGCTGACCATCGACCACGATGCCGACCTGCTCGCGGTCGAGGTCCAGCCCCACCGCACCGAACTCGTCGACCGCTCCATCGCGCCCCTGCAGGAGGCCGGCTGCGAGATCACCACCCGCACCGCCGACGGCACCGAGATCGGTGCGGAACTGCCCGGGCACTTCTCCCGGGTCCTGGTCGACGTGCCGTGCTCGGGTCTGGGCGCCCTGCGCCGCCGCCCCGAGTCCCGCTGGCGCCGCACGCCCGGGGACATCGGCCACCTCGGCGTGCTCCAGCGCGACCTGCTGACCTCCGCGCTGGACGCCACCGCGCCCGGAGGCGTCGTCGCCTACGTGACGTGCTCCCCGCACCTCGCCGAGACCCGACTCGTGGTCACCGACGTCCTCTCCCGACGTGAGGACGTCGAGCAGCTCGATGCCCGAGACGCCGTGCGCGCCGCGATCCAACCGGCCAAGGCCCACGAGGTGGACCTCGGGGAGGGGCCCGCCGTGCAGCTCTGGCCCCACGTGCACGGCACCGACGCCATGTACATCTCCCTGCTGCGCAAGCACCCGATCCCCCTCGCGGAAGGAACCTCGCCCTCATGAACTCCCCGTACTCGACCGATGGCCAGTACATCCACCCCAGCATCCTCAACGCGGACCTGATGAGCATCGGCACCGAGCTGGACAAGATCGCCAGCGCCGACAGCGTCCACGTGGACGTGATGGACAACCACTTCGTGCCCAACCTGACCTTCGGCCCCAGCGTCGTCGAGCAGATCGTGGGACGCAGCGACATCCCCGTGGACGCTCACCTGATGATCGAGGACGCCGACCGCCAGGCCCCCGCCTTCGCCGAGGCCGGCGCGGACTCGGTCACCTTCCATCTCGAGGCCGCCAAGGCGCCGATCAAGCTGGCCCGCGAACTGCGCCGCAAGAACACCGCCGTCGGCGTGGCGCTGCGCCCGGCCACCGCGGTGGAACCGCTGCTGGACGTCATCGGCGAGTTCGACATGCTGCTGATCATGACCGTCGAACCCGGATTCGGCGGGCAGAGCTTCCTGGAGACGATGCTGCCCAAGATCCGCCGCGCCCGCGGCGCGATCAGCGAGGCCAACCTCGAGGTGTCCATCCAGGTCGACGGCGGGGTCAGCCGCGAGACCATCGAACGCTGCGCCGAGGCCGGAGCGAACGTGTTCGTCGCCGGCTCCGCCATCTACAAGGCCCAGGACGCCGCCGAGGAGATCACGGCCCTGCGGGAGCTGGCGCGAGGCCACGGGGGTCACTGAGCCTCGCACGCCGCTCACCGGGGCTCATGAAGTCCGGGACATAGGAGCCCCGAGCGATCGGGGGCTCAGCCCCCGAATCGTCGGGGTCGACCGGTGCCCGCTGCCCCGGCGGGAGGGCGTTCGCCACACTCGGCCACGGGCCCGCCGGGTCACGACGCGAGGCGGCTAGCATTGTCCCGTCACGACCAGTGACGTGCTCCGGGGTCGGTGAAAGTCCGAGCCGGCGGTGACAGTCCGCGACCCGCTTCGGCGGTGGAGCCGGTGGAATTCCGGCACCGACAGTACAGCCTGGATGAGAGGCGCACGTCCTGCATGTCGCCGGCGCGCCCTGGCGCCTCCCGGCGGCCTGCCGGAACCCCTTTTCCCCCGGAGCCACTGCATCGGCGGAGAAAGGACCGGCATGGATCTTCTGCAGTGGCTCTTCGACGCGCGACTCGAGTTCGCGGGCGGGCAGTTCATCCTCTGGCGCGAGGTGCTCGGCAACCTCTTCGGCCTGCTCAGCGCGCTCGGTGGCATGCGCCGCAAGGTCTGGGCCTGGCCCATCGGCATCGCCGGCAACGCGCTTCTGCTGACGGTGTTCCTGGGCTCCCTGTTCGGCAGCGCCGGGACCGTGGATCTGCTCGGCCAGGCTGGCCGCCAGGTGATGTTCATCGCCACCAGCATCTACGGCTGGGTCCGCTGGCAGCAGGCTCGGCACGAGGGCGGCACCGCCGTCGAGCCCGAGTGGGCCTCCTGGCGGACCCGCATCCTCCTGCTCGTCGCCATGGTCGGCGGCACCGCCGGGCTCACCCCGATCTTTCGGGCCCTGGGCTCCTACGAGCCCGTCTGGGCCGACGCGTGGATCTTCGTGGGCAGCCTCCTGGCCACCTTCGGGATGGCCAAGGGCTGGGTCGAGTTCTGGCTGATCTGGGTGGCCGTCGACATCGTCGGCGTCCCCCTGCTGGTCAGTGCGGGCTACTACGCCAGCGCCCTGATGTACCTCTTCTACGGCGTGTTCACGCTGACGGGGTTCTTCGTCTGGTGGCGGGTGCGCAACCGGCGAGAGCACGACGAACGGGTCACCGTCGAGACAGCCCACCTGGATCCGACGGTCCGCCAGGAATGAGCGCGCTGCGCGCGAGTCCCCGTACCGTGGACCCCGGGTCGTGCGACGAACGACGCGGCCGCTCAGCGACGAACAGGAGTACCCATTGAACCTCTTCCGCAATCCGTTCGTGGTCGTCCTTCTGTTCATCGCACTGGTGGGACTGGTCATCGCTGCGACCCTGACGGGTCTGCTCGTGTGGTGGCTGACGCATGGCCGCAGTCGAGCCCCGGAGAAGGACGCGGCCACGGAGCATCCGCCCCCCGGATCCCACCGCGAGCACCCGGTGAGATCGCCTGTCCATGAGTCGTCGACATCCGGTCGACGGCCGGGCACGCAGCCTCCCCGTCATGACGCGTAAGCTACGCCCCGTGAAGGATTTCGAGGCGTTGTTCGCCGAGCTCACCGAGAAGGCCCGCACCCGACCCGAGGGGTCGGGCACCGTCCGCGAACTGGACTCGGGGGTCCATGGGATCGGCAAGAAGATCGTCGAGGAAGCGGCCGAGGTATGGATGGCCTGCGAGCATGAGACCCATGACGACGCGGCCACCGAGATCAGCCAGCTGATCTACCACTTGCAGGTGATGATGGTCGCCAAGGGCATCACCCTCGAGGACGTCTACGGCCGGCTCTGATCCGAGATCCGACGGCGAGACCGTCGGGCCCCGCGGTCGCCGGGTCCCACGCGCCTCGCCCGCACGTCAGCATCGCCCCTCTCCACCCCTGACCACCATCCGTCCCCGTTCCGTGCGCCGCCCCGAGGCGGCGAAGGAGTATCCGTGCTGCGCATCGCTGTTCCCAACAAGGGCGCTCTGTCAGAGCCCGCCGCTGATCTGCTGCAGGAGGCCGGCTACCGCCGCCGCGGCATGGCCAAGGAGCTCGTCGTCCTCGACGAGGACAACGACGTCGAGCTGTTCCATCTGCGCCCCCGGGACATCGCGGTCTACGTCGGCTCCGGCACCGTGGACGTCGGCATCACCGGCCAGGACATGCTGCTGGATTCCCGCACTCCCGCGCAGGAGATCCTGCCGCTCGGCTTCGCCGGCTCCACGTTCCGCTTCGCGGCCCCGATCGGGACGCGCGAGGACGTGGCGAGCCTCGAGGGCGCCCGGATCGCCACCAGCTACGAGAACCTCGTCGGCGACTACCTGGCCGAACGGGGCATCAACGCCGAGGTGGTCCACCTCGACGGAGCCGTCGAGTCCTCGATCCGCCTGGGCGTGGCCGATGTGATCGCCGACGTCGTCGAGACCGGCACGACGCTGCGTCAGGCAGGGCTCGAACCCTTCGGAGAACCGATCATGACCAGCCAGGCGGTCCTGTTCTCCCGGCCCGGGATGGAGCTGGAGGAGACCGCGGCCCACTCCCTCGAGGTCCTCGAGCGCCGCATCCGCGGGGTGCTGGTGGCCCGTGAGCACGTGATGCTGGACTACGACATCCCCACCGCCCTGATGGAGAAGGCCGTACAGATCACCCCCGGCTTCCAGTCGCCGACGGTCTCCCCGCTGCACGGGGGAGAGTGGCACGCCGTGCGGGCGATGGTCGAGCGCAAGGCCGCCCACCGGATGATGGACGACCTCTACGACGTCGGCGCCCGGGCGATCCTGGTCACGGCGATCCAGGCCTGCCGTATCTGAGAACCATGGATCCGAGGGAGCCGGAGCATCCCATCGGCCGGGAGCCGGCGACCGTCGTGATCCGGCCGCGGATGGTGCGTATCGCCGGGTACATCACGGGAGTGGTCGTGCTCGGCGGGACAGTGGCAGGTGCGGTCGTCATCCCCGGTCTCCTGCTCGGTGGCCGCCTCGGCCTGGTGGCCGTGGGCGTGCTGATCCTCCTCTTCTGCCACCTCGAGGCGTCGGTGCGGCTGATCGCCGGGCCGGACTCCCTCGAGGTGCGCAACGTCTTCCGGGCACACACGCTGGACTGGGCCGAGATCCTCGCCATCAGGTTCCCGGTGGGGGATCCGTGGGCGCACCTCGATCTGGCCGACGGCACGACTCTGGCGCTGAACGCGATCCAGCGCTACGACGGTGAGCGCGGCATCGCGGCAGCCCGGCGGCTGCGCGACCTGGTGCGCGAACGTGGAGAGGCCCCCGACGTCGGCTGAGTGCGCCACGTCTGCGGAACCGGTCCGGCAGACCCCGGTTCGGAAGACCCCGGTTCGGACGGCCCCGGTGGGAGCGGCTCGGATTCCGGTGCCGTCCGCACAGCGTCCCGGCATCCGCTCCCTCGGGCTAGGGGATCAGCGAGGCGGCGCAGCGCCCTGCCATCGCCGCATAGCGGAAGGCCTCGGGGTCCTCGGCGAGCGAGCGGCCCATCGTCGACAGCCGCACCGGGACGTCCTCGAGAGCGTCCCGCAGACCTCGTGCATCGACCTCGGCGAGCTGGTGCTCGATGCCTCTGGCGCGAGCAGGCTCCATGATCGACGTTTTCACCTGTTCACGAACCGACGCATGAAAACCGTTGTACTTGTGATAGTTGCGCTCGAGCAGCGGCAGATGCACCGGGGTCAGCGTCGCCCGGCCGTACACGGTGGAGGAGTGGTGGGAGAGTCCCCGATGACGACGACGGGGGTCGGCTCCGGAAACCCGCAGCGTGGCGACGGGGGTGCCGCCCAGCACGGCGGTCGCATGCAGCGCCTCGGCGGACTGGATCCCGGAGAAGCCCCACCCGGTGCCGGTACCGAGATTCCCGGGACCCTGGACCGCGATCACCACGTCGGCCGCGACCACGTGCCGCGCTCCGAGCAGCGCCGAATGCACCGTGACGGCCTCGAGGTCGCCCCCGAAGGACTGGCCCGTACTGATCACCGCCGCGAGCAGCCCGGCCTCGCGGAGCCTTGCCGCGGCGCGCGAGTACGCCGCCGGCAGGGCGGCCCCGTCGGTGTGGACGTACGCGATGCGCGCCGAGTGCCGCTGGGCACGGATGCCGGCGAGGATCGCGGGCAGGGACGAGTGCAGGTCCGCCACCACCACGGGCATGCCCTCGATGTCCTGCGCCGCCCGGATCGTCTCGTAGTGCTCGCTGTCCGGATCGTCGATCGCATCGACCATGGTCTGCATCGGTGTGTACCGGGCCTTGATCATGTGCCCGGCCGGTTCCGCCGATGTCGGCAGCACATCGAGACGCGCCACCACCAGGGCATCTCCGCCGGTCCCGAGCTCACGACGGAGCGCATTGGTGTTCAGCAGTACGCGTTCTCCCCGCGCCGGAGTCCCGGTCAGCTCCGGATAGGCGATCGCCTCGACCGTCTCACCGCCAGCGGGCTCACCGTCCTCGCCGTCGAGCTCGACGTGCAGCCGTTCGACCCCGTGCCAGGACGTTCGGACCCCGGTCACCGTTCCTCGTTCCCAACGCAGCATGGGCCCAGCTTAGGGCCGCGCGCGCCAGGGGACGGTTAGTCTGTGCAGGTGGCTGCCAAGAGTGTGGAAAGAATGCTCAACGTGATCATGACGATCGGCTCCCGCCGTCGCATCGATCGCGCGAAGCTGTTCGCCGTCATCCCCGATTACGCCCAGGCCCCGTCGGAGCAGGCCGCCGAGCGCATGTTCGAGCGCGACAAGGCGGCGATCCTCGACCTCGGTCTGCCGCTGGTGACCGACCGTGACCTGTTCGACGAGAACACCGTCTACTACCGGATCGACGCCGCGGAGTCCGGAGCCGTCCTCGACCTCACCACCGAGGAGTACACGGTGCTGCTGGCCGCGAGCCGTGCCTGGGACGATGCCGCCGCCGGCGGAGCCGCGCGCCGGGTCCGCTCCAAGCTGCTCAGCCTCGGACACGACGCGGACCCCGATCTGCTGCGCCGCACCCCGCGCGGCGCCGTGGAGTCGCTCCCGGTGCTCACACCGCTGTTGGAGGCCGTGACCTCGGCCCGCTCGGTGCGATTCGTCTATCGCGGCACCCACGGTGCCCCGGCAGAGCGCACCGTCGAGCCATGGGTGGTGGGTGTCCACGATGGCCACTGGTACGTCCACGGCTGGGATCTCGACCGCGCCGCCCCGCGGGTGTTCCGTGCCTCCCGCATCGAGTCCTTCCCGGCGCAGGGCGCCCCGGCCACGCAGCCCCGACCCGAGCAGACGGACCTCTCCAGCGTGCTCGAGAAGATGCACGACAGCGACGATCAGTCCGTCGCCGTGCTGGACGCGGCCCCGTACAAGGCCCTCGACCTCCGTGACCGTGCCGGAGCGGCCCTGGACGAGGAGCGCGTCGAGCTGCCCTCCCTGCCCCGCCCGGCGGCGCGCAGGCTGGTCCTCGGCGATGTGCGCTGGGTCGAACTGGTCGAGCCCAGCGCCTGGCGCCGCGAACTGGGCGAAGTCCTCTCGGCCATCGCCGAGACGCATTCGGGTGAGCCCGATACGGCGGCCGTCGACGCCGCGACCGTGCGGCCCGCTCCGCGCATCCGGACCACTCCGACCGGGAACGATCTGCTCTCCCGGCTGATCTCTGAGGCGTCCTATGTGATGTCCCGCGGGGAGGCCGACCTCGGTGAGCTCGCCGATGCCCTCGGGATCACGGAGAAGCAGCTGGTCACCGATCTGCAGGTGCTGTTCGTCTGCGGCGACATGGGCACCGGCTGGGAGGACCTCATCGAGGCGGAGTGGGAGCACGGCACCGTCCGCGTCCGCAACGCGGAGCCGCTGCGCCGCGCTCTGCGCCTCAGCGCCGTCGAGGTCACGGCACTGCTGGCAGGCCTCGCCGCCCTCGAACCGTCGGCCGGGCAGGCGGAGAGCATCGTCGCCGGTGCCCGCCGGAAGCTGCTGGCCGGCCTCGGCGAGGTGCCCGACGCCGGGGCTATCGGCGCCGACGGGACCGCGCGCGGCTCCGAGGCGCCGCCGACCCGCGCCGAACTGGCCGATGCGGCCGCCTCCGATGAGATGGCCTCGCGCACCGCCGACCGGGCGGAGACGGTGCTCGCCGCCGTCCACCGCGCCCTGCGCGCGGACGAGGACTCCGAGGAGAGCCGCCTGACCATCCGCTATTCCTCGGCCGACCGCGCGGGGACGAGCGTGCGAAGGGTCCGTCCGCTGCGGATCGAGACCGACGGCGCCCGCTCCTATCTGCTCGCCGAGTGCGAGCTCGCCGGCGGGGAGCGCCGATTCCGTCTGGACCGCATCGTGGAGGTCCTGCCGGACGGGACCCCGCCGCAGCGTGCCGAACCGAGCACTGGCCCTGCGCTCGAGGGGCGCGTGGACGGGGAGGTCTGGGTGTGCCTGGACCCACCGGGACGCTGGGTGGCCGAGTCGTTCGATGCCGCCGAGCTGCGCGACGGACAGGACGACGTCACCTTCGCCCGCCTGGACCGCCCGGTCCGGGCCGCGCTGGTCGACGCCGTCCTCGAATCCGCCGGCGCGGTGGAGGTCCTCTCGCCACGTGATCTGAGAGACACGATCGTGACCGTGGCGCAGGCCGCAGCCGACCGCCACCACGAGCCGCAGCCGCTAGTCTGAGATGACCCGCCGCGCGGTGGGCCGGGCCGCCCCGGAGCGGCTCGTCGAGTGCCCAGTCCGCTGTGGGATGATGGGTGCGCCCGTGCGACATCGCGGCGCAGTTGAAAGGGAATTCCATGAACCTATTTCGCAATCCCTGGGCGATCATCCTGCTGGTCGTGCTGGTGATCCTTCTGTTCGGTGCCAACAAGCTACCCGGACTGGCACGCAACATGGGCAAGTCCATGCGCATCTTCAAGAGCGAGGTGGAGGAGCTGCGCGGGGACGAGCGCGGCAAGGCCGAGGATGAGGACGAGGACGAGGTCGTCGACCGCCGCACCGCCTCCTCCCGGGCCGATCGCGAGCGCGAGGAGCGCCGTCCGCGCGAGGACCGCGAGTACGATCCGCGCGACGAGGCCGAGCGCGCCGATCGCGAGCCCGTCCGCGCACGTGAGGACGACGACTCCTACCGTCGCGACTGAGCACCTCGTCGCTGAACGACGTTGACGGGTCCGGGCGAGTGATCGCCCGGACCCAGAATGCTGGGAGGAAGCAGACCCGTGGCGAGTGATACGCAGGGACGTGGGCGGACGGCGGCGCGGCGGTCCAAGGATCCCGAAGGACGGATGTCCCTGGGGGAGCATCTGGTCGAACTGCGCAATCGCCTCGTGATCAGCGCTGTCGCCGTCCTGATCCTCTCGATCGTCGGCTGGTTCGTCTTCCCCTGGGTCTTCGAAGCGCTGAAACGGCCCTTCGTGCTCGCCGCCGCCCAGGGCATGCAGGCTGAGCTGAACTTCCAGGGCGTGGGCACGGGACTGAACGTCCGTCTGCAGATGTCCGCCTACACGGGCCTGCTGCTGTCCTCCCCGATCATCATGCTCCAGGCCTGGCTGTTCGTCATGCCGGGCCTGCACAAGAACGAGCGGCGCTATGCCATGGGATTCTTCGGGGCCGCGGTCCCGCTGTTCTTCCTGGGCTGCGTCGCCGGCTATTGGGCCGTCAACCAGCTGGTTCCCGTCCTGCTCAGCTTCACGCCCGACTCAGAAGAAGTCCAGCAGCTGATCAAGTACGACGAGTACCTGGCCATGCTCGTCAAGACCATGCTCGCCTTCGGCATCGCCTTCGTGATGCCGGTGGTGCTGGTGCTGCTGAACTTCCTCGGCATCCTCCGCGGACGCACCATGCTCAAGGCCTGGCGCTGGGTGATCTTCCTCAGCTTCGGCTTCACGGCGGTCATGGTGCCGACACCGGAGCCGTTCACACTGATCGCGATGTCGCTCGCGATCGCGAGCCTGTTCTTCGGGGCGGTGGCCATCGCGATCCTGCACGACCGCCGCCAGGACAAGCGCAGCGGCGACGAGGATCTCGCCGACGACGAAGCCAGCCGCCTCGATGATGAGGTGGAGCCGATCGACGGCCCCTCGGACCTCGATGATGCGGACGGACGGTGAGCAGACTCCGGGTGGGGCTGCTCTCGAACCCGACTGCGGCCCGCGGCGCGGCACATCGGGTGGGACGGCAGGTCGGCCACCTGCTGCGCCTGGCCGGTATCTCGGTCGTCGACCTCTCCGGTCCCTCGGCCCATGTGGCCCGCGCTCGCGCTGAGGAAGTCCGGGACACTCTCACGGCGCTCGTGGTCGTCGGAGGTGATGGCACCGTCTCCCTGGGTGCGGAGATCGTCGCCGGCAGCCCGGTACGGCTCGGCATCGTCCCCGCCGGGAGCGGGAACGACTTCGCCCGCGCGCTGGGGCTGCCTGCCAATGATCCCGAGGAGTCCACGCGAGCGCTGCTGCACGCCCTGTCCCGGCCGGTGGTCGCGATCGACGCGATCGAGATCGTCGCCGCCGGGGAGCACGCGCTGCCGCATCGCTCGCTGGCTCTGGGCAACGTCAACCTCGGTTTCGACGCCCTGGTCAACGCGCGGGCCAACGGTTCCAAGCGCGGGCACACCGTGCGGTACACCACGGCCGTGATGCGCGAGTTCTCCGCGTTCAAGCCGTTCCCGTACTGGCTCGAGGTCGATGGAGGCGAGCGCACGACTCTGGACGCCACCGTCCTCACGCTCTGCAACACGGGCGTCTACGGTGGGGGGATGCAGATGGTGCCCGAGGCCCGCGTCGACGACGGGTCCCTGGAGCTGCTCACCATCGAGGGACTCGGCCGCGCCGATCTCCTGCGCTTCTTCCCCCGCGTCTTCCGGGGCACCCACACGTCGCTCGACGGGGTGGGGATCCGCCCGGTCCGCGACGTGACGATCGGGCTCCGCCATGGGCGCGCGCTGCGCGCTTATGCCGACGGTGAGCCCCGCTCCCTGCTGCCCATCACGGCCCGGGTGCTGCCCGGTGCCGTGCGACTGCTCGCCGACCTCTCGGCCTCGCGCGCCGGGGAGGCGAGCACCGGCGAAGGAATCTCGTGACCTCACCGAATCAGCCCCACAGCCCGAGTTCACCGGCTCCGCAGGACGGGG
The DNA here is from genome assembly GCF_059391765.1 of Brachybacterium sp. SYSU DS0246. Taxonomy (NCBI): domain Bacteria; kingdom Bacillati; phylum Actinomycetota; class Actinomycetes; order Micrococcales; family Dermabacteraceae; genus Brachybacterium; species Brachybacterium sp. SYSU DS0246. The sequence goes on from NZ_JBZXYT010000004.1 coordinate 144,226, forward strand.
CACCGGCTCCGGCCGGCGCGCCCACGCCGTCGCAGCAGCCCTCGCCATCGGAGCAGTACGCGCGGTGGGCGGCCGAGAAGAGGCTCGCCGCCTCCGAACTCGGTGCTTTCACCCGCCGGTACCCCTTCGACCTCGACGACTTCCAGCTCGAGGGCTGCCGGGTCCTGGAGGATGGCAGCTCCGTGCTGGTGGCCGCTCCGACCGGCGCCGGCAAGACCGTCGTCGGCGAGTTCGCCGTGCACCTCGCGATCGCCCGCGGGCGCAAGGTGTTCTACACCGCTCCGATCAAGGCGCTGTCGAACCAGAAGTTCGGCGAGCTGGTCGACTGGCTCGGCCACGACCGGGTAGGACTGCTCACGGGCGACACCTCGATCCGGCCCGACGCCGATGTCGTGGTGATGACCACCGAGGTGCTGCGCAACATGCTGTACGCGGACTCCTCGCTCCTGGAGGATCTGGGCTTCGTGGTGATGGACGAGGTCCACTACCTCGCCGACCGCCTGCGCGGGCCGGTGTGGGAAGAGGTGATCATCCACCTCGATCCCTCGGTGCAGCTGGTCGCCCTCTCAGCCACGGTCTCCAACGCCGAGGAGTTCGGCGCCTGGCTGCAGGAGGTCCGCGGCACCACCGAGATCGTCGTCTCCGAGACCCGGCCCGTCCCGCTGTGGCAGCACGTGGTGATCGGTGACGAACTGCTGGACCTCTTCGTCGACACCGAGGGCAGGCCGGTCGTCTCCCACGGCCCCGGTGCTCGCGGGCAGCGCCAGGTGAACCCGGAGATCGAGCGCGTTACCTCGTTCTCGCTGCCGGTGGACGAACGCTCCGGAGGCGGCCGCGGCCGATCACCGAGCGGACGCAAGGGCACGCGCGGGAGGCATCGTCCCCGGGGGTCCGGTCAGCACCGGCCCCCGCACAAGCGCGGCGGCCGCGGCGATCGCGGCGGCCCCCGAGGCGGCGGACGCGAAGGCAACCGCGGCGGACGCGACAGCGCAGGTGGCGCTGATCGCGGGTACGGCGGCATCCCGCGTCCGCTGCGACGCCCCGAGATCATCAGCCTGCTCGACGACGCCGCACTGCTGCCGGCGATCCTGTTCATCTTCTCCCGCGCGGGCTGCGAGGGCGCGGTCCAGCAGTGCGCGAGGGCCCGGCTGCGGCTGACCGACGACGAGGAGCGCCGCGAGATCCGTGCCGTCCTCGATGAGCGGCTCGAGGGGATCGGCGTCGAGGACGAGGAGGTCCTGGGGATCGCTGCGTTCCGGCGCGCCGTCCTGGATGGCTACGCCGCCCATCATGCCGGGATCCTGCCCCTGCTGAAGACCGTGGTCGAGGAGCTGTTCGCGCGCGGCCTGGTCAAGGTCGTCTTCGCCACCGAGACCCTGGCGCTGGGCATCAACATGCCCGCCCGCTCCGTCGTGCTCGAGAAGCTGGTGAAGTTCAACGGCGTCGAGCACGCCGATCTGACACCGGGGGAGTACACGCAGCTGACCGGCCGTGCCGGCCGTCGCGGTATCGACACCGAGGGCCACGCCATCGTGGTCGCCGGGCCCGGGTTCGACGCGGATGCCGTCGGCTCCCTGGCCTCGCGGCGCACCTACCCGTTGCACTCCGCGTTCCGCCCCACGCCGAACATGGCGGTCAACCTGCTGGACCGGTTCGATCTCTCCCGGGCCCGCGAGAGCCTCGAGATGAGCTTCGCCCAGTTCCAGGCCGACCGTTCCGTGGTCGGGCTCGCCCGTCGCGCCCGCGAGCTCGAGGACACCGCCGAGTCGTATCGGGAGGCCATCACCTGCGATCACGGAGATCTGCTCGAGTACGCAAGCATCCAGGAGCGCATCGCCGAGCGGGAGAAGTCCCTCTCCCGCGCCCGGTCCGCGGCGCAGCAGGACCGTACCCGCTCGGTGCTCGGCGGTCTGCGCCGAGGCGAGATCATCGCGCTGCCCGGCGGCAAGCGCCGCGGCTACGGCGTGGTCCTGAACGTGGACCGCTCCGTGCTCGGGGGGCCGCAGATCGATCTGCTGGACACCGAGGGCCGCCGCCGCAGCCTGCGCCCGGGAGACGTGAAGTCCCCGCCGGCGGTCATCGACAGCTTGCGTCTGCCCCGTCCCGAGGCGCTCGGCAGCGGCAAGGTCCGCAAGGACACCGCCGCGGCTCTGCGTCAGCGTCTGGCCGGGCACGATGATGACGCCCGCCGGGAAGTGCGCCGGCGGGCCGAGCGCCCGCCGTCCACCGCCGCGACCGATGAGACCCTGCTCCGGCTGCGGGAGGAGCTGGCCGCGCACCCCTGCGGCGACTGCCCGGATCTCGCCTCGCACCTGCGCTGGGTGGGTCGCTGGCGGAAGGCCCGCACCGACCTCGAGGGCGTCCAGCGGCGCATCCAGGGCCGCACCAGCTCCCTGGCCCGCCAGTTCGATCGCCTGGCCGATCTGCTGGTCGAGCTGGGCTACCTGGCACGGACGAGCGAGGGCGCGGACGGGACGGAGGACCGCGACGATCCAGCAGACCCCGGGGCCGCGGACAGTCCCCCGGACCGCGGGGACGCGCACCAGTCCGGTGAGTTCGGGCAGACGCGGGAGGAGACGCTGCGGCCGACGACCAGTGGGCTGCGGCTGCGGCGGCTGTTCAGCGACCGTGACCTCCTGATCGCGGAATGCCTGGAGCACGGGGCCTGGACCGGGCTGGACCCCGCCGGTCTGGCCGCAGTGGTCTCCGCCGCGGTGCATGAGGCCCGCCGGGACGACCGGGCCCCGGAGGTCATCGACGATCCCGCGGTCGACGCCGCGCTGGCGGCCTCCGCCCGGATCGCGGCCGAGCTCCAGAGCGCGGAGGCGCGCCACGGCATCGATCCCACCCCGCCGCCGGATCCGGCGGTCGCGGCGATCGTGCACCGATGGGCCCGCGGGGCGCATCTCGCGGCCGCCCTGGACGGCAGCGATCTGCCTCCCGGGGACTTCGTGCGCCATTGCCGGCAGGTCATCGATCTGCTCGACCAGCTCACTGCCGACGAGCGCCTCGGAGCGGTCGCGCGTGCCGCCATCCAGGGAGTGCGACGCGGGCTGGTCGCCCAGGAGATCGATCGATGAGCGTTCTCCCAGGTGCGCACGAGACCCTGGAGTACGTGACCGAGAACGACCGCACCGCGACCGACCGTGCCGCTCCCGTGCTCTACACCGGGATCGTCCTCTACAGCGCCCAGGATCCCGAGGCCGCCGCGATGCTGGTGGCGGACGGACTGATCGCGTGGACGGGCCCGGAGGACACGGCGCGCCGGATCCACGACGGCGCCGATGTGGTGGACGCGACGGGCTGTCTGGTCACCCCGGGGTTCGTCGACGCCGCGGCGACCTCGGACGGCACGGCGCCGGATCCCGCCGGGGACGCCGAGGCCGCTGCACGAGGGATCGTGCTGCGCCTGCCCGGGCCCACGGGGGAGCGGGACGGGGTGCGCGTCATCGCCCCGGTCGCCGAGAGCGCCGACTACCTCGACCTGCTGGCCGCGGGCGTCCCACTGGCCTTCGGCTCCGCGGGACGCAGCGATGCCGCCGACCCCTGGGACTGGGTCCGAGCCGCCGCCCGCCACAGCCCGGCCGCCCAGCGCATCAGTGACCGCGCCGCCTTCCTCGCCGCCACCCGCGGCGGGCAGCGCGTCGCCGGCCGCCGGCATCCCGGATCCCTGCAGACCGGGATCGAGGCCACGTTCGTCCTCTGGGAGCCGTGGGACCTCACGGTGCAGTCGCGCGCCGAGCGCGTCGAGACCTGGTCCACGGACCCGCGCTCGCGCACCCCGCTGCTGCCGGACCTGGACCAGGGAACGCCCCGCGCCCTGCGCACGGTGGTCGGTGGCACCGTGGTCCACGACCGCCTCGAGCAGGTCCTGGGATGACGGCGACCACCCGAGCCCCCGCCGCAGCAGCGTCCCGGGGGCGCGCTCGCGACGACTTCGACCCCACGCCGTGGCCGGCGGCTCTGGTGTGCGGCGTCGCCGGTGGCGGCTGCGCCCTGCTGGCGTTCCCTCCCTACGGGATGTGGATGCTGCTGCCGGTGGCGATCGCGCTGCTGTCCGCGGGCCTGCTGGTGCGTTCGATCTGGGTGGCGACGCTGGTCTCGTTCGCCTGGGGCCTGGCCTTCTTCATCCCGTTGACCGTCTGGGCGGACACCTACGCGGGCACCATGCCGTGGATCGCACTGGGCATCTTCGAGGCGCTCTACATCGTCGTCTTCGGTCTGCTCGCCCGCACGGTGATGCTCCGCCGCGGCCTGACCGTCGCCTCCGCGATCGTGGTCGCCGCGCTGTGGACGGGCGTGGAGGGCCTGCGCAGCCACGTGCCGTGGGGAGGACTTCCGTGGGGGTCCAGCGCCTTCGCGCTGCAGGACTCGCCGCTGCTGAACCTGGGGCCCTGGATCGGGGTGCCCGGGCTCGCCTTCACCGTCGCCCTGCTGGGACAGATGGTGCTGCACGGTGCGCTGTCACTGACGGGACGTCGGCACCGGGGGCTGGTCGGATTCTCCGGCGTGTGGCCGCTCGCGGTCGCCGTCGCCGCGATCCTCTCGACCGTGGTGGTCCCGTTCCCCGTCAACCGTGCCCCTGCGGACCGCCCGACGATGGCGATCGGCGGCATCCAGGGGTCGATGGACCGGATCGACCCGGCCACGCTGGCGATGCCGGAGGACGTCTTCGACAACCACCTCTCGGTCACGCAGGACACCATCGACCAGGCGGAGGCCTCCGGGAACGAGCTCGATCTCCTCGTGTGGCCCGAGGACTCCACCGGCTACGACCCGCGGCAGGATCCGTCGCTGGCCCAGCAGCTCACCGAGGCCTCGGCGGCCGCGGACGCCCCCATCCTCATCGGCACCCAGACGGCCGTCGGCGAGACCGAGCGCCTGAACCAGTCGGTGCTCTACACGCCCGACGGCTCCTCGCCCTACGTGTACTCCAAGCGCCATCCGGTCCCCTTCGGGGAGTACATCCCGTACCGCGACTTCTTCCGGACCTTCAGCGACAAGGTCGACCTGGTCTCCCGCGACATGATCCCGGGGGAGGAGGTCGGCACGATGGACCTGGCGGCCCTCGGTCAGGGGCAGGACACCGCCGGCGTCCTGATCTGCTTCGAGATCGCCTACGACGGCCTGGTCCGGGACGTCGTCCGGGACGGCGCCGAGGTCATCGTGGTCCAGTCCAACAACGCCCTGTTCGGCGATTCCCACGAAGCGATACAGCAGCTCGCCGAGGCGAAGGTCATGGCTGTCGTCTCCGGCCGCAGCGTCGTCCACGTCTCGACCGTCGGCCACTCGGCGATCTACACGCCGGAGGGCCGCCGGCTCGACTTCGTCGACCACTGGGACCAGGGCTCCGTGGTCGCTGATGTCCCGCTGCGCACGGGCATCACCCCCGCCGTGGCGGCGGGCCCGTGGATAGCCATCGGGATCTCCGCCCTCGGCGCGGCCGGGTTCCTCGCCGCGCTCACGAGCCGTCGGCGGGCGCTGGCGCCGGCGCGTGGACGCGGCGGGAGCCGGCGCGGGAGGGACGGATGAGCCCGCGCGGGTCGGATCCGGGCCCGCGGCCATCGACCGCACCGCTGCCGCCCACCCTGGTCGTGATCCCCACCTACGACGAGCGCACGGCGCTGCCCGGCACGCTGGCGCGGCTGCGGGAGGCGGTGCCCGCGGCCCATGTGCTGGTGGTCGATGATTCGTCCCCGGACGGCACGGGCGAATGGGCCGACGCCGTCGCTCGCGAGGACGACCATGTCCACGTGCTCCACCGAGCGGGCAAGGAGGGACTCGGCCCCGCCTATCTCGCAGGCTTCCGGTGGGGGCTGGAGCGCGGCTATCAGCAGCTGGTGGAGATGGACGCCGACGCCTCCCACCGGCCCGAACAGCTTCCGTCGCTGCTGGAGGCCGTGCGCCGGGGTGCGGATCTCGCCATCGGGTCCCGCTGGGTACCGGGGGGCCGCGTCCATGACTGGCCGCTGTCCCGGCTCCTGCTCTCGCGGGGAGCGAACCGCTACGTCCGGGTGCTGATGGGACTGGGCGTGCACGACGCGACCGCCGGTTTCCGGGTCTTCCGCGCAGTGCTGCTCGAGCGGATCGTGGCGGGGCGCATTGCCTCGCAGGGGTACTGCTTCCAGGTGGACATGACCCGGCGTGCCCGGGACGAGCGGGCGGTGATCTGCGAGGTGCCCATCGATTTCGACGAGCGGACGGAGGGCGTGAGCAAGATGTCGCCGCGCATCGTCCGGGAGGCTCTGGTGCTGGTCACGCTCTGGGGGCTGTCACGGCGCACCCAGCAGCTATTCGGACGCCTGCGCTAGCCTGGATCCCTCCGGCGGACACCGGATGGGACGAAGGAAGGGAAACCGCGTGAGCACTCCATCGAGTACGTCGCCGCGGAAGACCTCGCGGTCGTGGCTGGGTACGCTGCTGCCGATCGCGATCGTGGTACTGGGCCTTGCCGAGCTCGCCATCCTCGTCCTGATCGGGGTCAGCTCGAGCCTGTGGTGGTCGGTGCTGATCATCGCCGTGGGATGGGTCATCGCCGTCGCCCTGCTGGTGGCCGCCGGCCAGCAGTCGGCCGTGCGGCTGCGGTCCCTGGTGCGCGCTGTGCGCGGCCGGGGAGACGTCCAGGACCACCTCTCGCGTCCTGCCTTCACGATGCTCGCGGCCCTGTTCTTCTTCTTCCCCGGCATCCTCACCGATCTGCTGGGAATCGTGCTGCTGTTCACGCCGGTCCAGCGCCGATCGGTCAAGGCGATGGGTCTGGGCAGCGGCTCCGACGGAGCTCGCAGAGTCCTCTACCGGCGCACCGGCAACGGCGTGATCGACGGGGAGATCATCCTCGAGGCCGAGAAGACGGAGCGCTCCTCACGGAACACCGCGCACGGCGCGGGCGCGGACGATCCGGCCACCCGCCGTGACAGTCCGCCGCCCACGATCACCCAGGACTGAATTCGGCGGTTCGCGCGCCCATGCGGCGGCGGCGAGCCCTGCACCCTGGCGGGTCGAGCCGGCCACCCAGCACACTGCCACCTCGGGTCTGCCAGCACATCGCCGCCTCGGGTCGGCCAGCGCACTGTCGGCTCGGGTCGCGGCCAGCACACTGTCGGCTCGGGCCCGCCACCCCGGTAGCCGTCCGACGCATCACGAACCGCATGCCTGCGCCCCCGCCCCGCCGATCGGCGGGACGGGGGCGCAGGGGCGTATCGGACGGGCCTGGGACCCTCAGAGGTTGCGGCGCTGGTGGAGCTTGCCGGCACGCAGCAGCTCCAGGCGCTGGTCCAGGAGGACCTGGAGCTCTTCCTCGCTGCGACGCTCCAGGAGCATGTCCCAGTGGGTGCGCACGGGCTTGCCGGGCTTCGCCTCGGGCTTGTCGTGGTCACGGAGCACGGCCGAAGCGCCGCAACGGCACTCCCACGCGCCGGGCACATCGGCCTCGACCGAGAACGGGAGCACGATCGTGTGGCCGTTGGGGCAGTCGTAGATCGCCTCCTGGCGCGGTGCGGCGAGGACGCCCTCGTCGGTCTCCATGGAGAGGGAGCCCAGTCGGGTGCCTCGCAGGCTGCGGCTGTTCATGCGGTTCTCGCTTCCTGCCGGGGGATGGTGGTTCGGGCGGAGTGCCGCCCGGGAGGTCTGAAGGGGTCAACGCCCCGGGGGCCGGGATTGTTCCCGACCGGCACGGTTCCGGGGTGCTCGCGCCGCGATGGCTGGTGACCTGTGGTCACTCGCCGTCGAGCAGCTCCGAGAGCACGTCGACGCGATTGGTGATGATACCATCCACGCCGCTGGCCAGCAGATTCTGCATGGTCACACGGTCATTGACCGTCCACACATGCACCTCGCACCCGACGCGATGGGCCGCGGCGATGTTGGCCGGGGTGGCCACCGGCAGACCCTTGTAGCTCAGGGGGACCTGGAGAGCACCGTACGGGGCGAGCAGGCGGCGGATGACCGCGTCGGGCGCCTCGACGGCGCGTGCGGCGTAGAACGAGGCGACGGTGCGGCGGGCCGGGCTGCGCACCGGCGTCACCCCGGTGGACGCGCGCACCGTGGCCACGGCCTTGCGCGCCACGGACTCGTCGAAACCGCCCAGGCAGATCCGGTGCGCACTGCGGGTGCGGGCGATCGCCGCAACAGCGGGCCCGATCGCCGAGGACGCCTTGATGTCGACGTTGACCGGGACGTCGACGAACGTTCCCAGCACGTCCTCGAGCATCGCCAGCGGCTCATCGCCGGCCAGGCGCACGGAGCCGGCCTCGTGGGCCGTCAGCTGGTCGATCCGGCGCGGGTCACCGGCGACCCGCTGCAGATCTTCGTCGTGGACGGTGAGAGCCAGTCCGTCGGCAGTGGCCCGTACGTCGGTCTCGAGCATGTCGGCTCCCGCATCCAGCGCAGCCTCGAAGGCACGCAGGGTGTTCTCTGCGCCGTCCGGCGCGAATCCACGGTGGGCGATGCGGCGCGGGCGCCGCCCGGGCAGGAACCGGGAGCCCGTCGCCCTGCGCCGGTCAGTGCTCCTGCTGGTCGATGAGGGCATCCTCTTCCTCCTCGTCGTGGCCCCGCCGCCGGGTCCGTTGCCGGAGGCGGGCGCGGTGGTCGCGGGTACGGTCGCGCTTGCTGTGGGCGGCCTCGTCGGTCCCGTCAGCCTCGTCGGCCTCGAGATCCTGCAGTGCACGCCGGGTGCGATAGATCAGGGCGGCGGGGAAGAGCAGGGCGAAGACCCACCACTGGACGGCATAGGAGAGGTGGGAGCCCAACGAGGTATCCGGGGAGGGGAGACTCTCCGGACGCTGTGCGGAGGGGCTCTCCGACACGAGCTCCCCGTAGGCCGCCCTGACCAGCGAGGTCCCGTCGCCAGGGAGGACCCCGGCGATCTGCGGCGGATTGACCGAATGCACCTGTCCCGGGGGCATCTCGCGGTCCAGGATCGGTTCGGCAGGGCGCAGCCGCACGGTGATCGTCCGCTCTCCCTCGGGCACCGGCGGCGGATCGGACGGGCTGGACTCCTCACTGTGCGATTCGACCCAGCCGCGCACGACGAGCAGCGAGGTGCCGTCGTCGGCGCGGAACGGGACCAGCTGCCAGAAACCGACATGCCCGGAGAGCTGGCGGTTGCGGACATACAGCACGCAGTCCGGTTCGGCGCAGTAGCTGCCGCGCATCTGCACCGGGGTCCAGTCCGCATCGGACGCCAGGGCGGCGTCGGGCTCCGGAAGCACCTGTTCGAGGGGGACCGGGGCGGCCTCGTAGTTCGTCTCGACCACGGCCGCCTGATCGCGGCGGTCCTCGAAGCGACTGTACTGCCAGAATCCCAGCGCCACACATATCGCCGCGGCGAGCACGACCACGACCAGGCCGATCAGGGTCTCGCGGCCGAGGAGCACGCGCCGGCGTGCCGACCCCCGGTTCATCCGGCCCAGAACGCGGACGCGCTGGCGCCCGCGGCTCCTTCCGCCCCGATCATGGCGTGCGACGACCCGGTCGCGCCGGGGAGATGCATCGCGCCGTCGAGATACCCGGGCGCCCCGGAGAGCATCTCCGGGAGGTCCTCGATCGCGAAGTCGACCAGCAGCACGAACATGACCGCGGTCAGTGCGGCCAGCACGAAGCCGAGCGCGGTGACGGTGATCGTCACTCCGAGGCGAAGCCGCGGGCGGTCCTTGACGGGCTTGGCGGGCGGGAACCCGTAGTCCTCCTGTTCGAGGTGGTTCTCGGCCCACATTCCCGGGTTGATCACCGAGACCGGATACGCCTCCACGCGCTGGCGCGGGCGAGCCCCGCTGGCCGGGACGTCCTCCGAGTCCTGCAGTGGAGCCTCATCCCTGCCGCTCTCCTTCCCGGTCAGCCACAAGCGCCATCCGGCCGGCACCGGCCCCCAGTCGGGCTGCGGCCGGAAGTCGGCCGGCGGGGTCCACTCCTCGTGGGGCGGCTCCGGCCAGTTCGGCGGAGGGTTGAAGCGCGTGCTCACGCAGGGACGTCCCAGGTGTATACGTCGGTGTAGTTGTTGTACTCGAGCTTCATGCCGCCGGCCCGCTTGGCATCGAAGAGGAGCTTGACGGTGTATTCCTCACCGGCCTGGAACTCGTAGGAGCTGTCGTAGTCGAGACCCGACTCGTCCAGCCCGTAACTCGCGGAGGCGGCGGAGATGTTGCCGCCGTACGGCGTGGTGACCGCGAGGCCGTAGCTCGGGAATTCCATGGCCCCTTCGGTGACAGTCATCTTCGCCGTCACGACGAGGTACTCACTGTTCTCGCCCGCCTCGACAGTGCCGCCGTACATGCTGGGGAGATCTTCGGGCGGAAGCCACTCCATGTCGACAGCGAGGGTTCCCGAACCGTTCTCGCCGGTGACTTCCTTCTCCTCGGCGTCGGAGCTGATGGTGGGAAGGGGAGTGGTCGGATCCGGGGATGCCGCCCCTCCGCCTTCCTCCTCCGTGGGGCTCTGCCCGTCCGTGGGGCTCTCCTGATCGGTGGCGGTCTCCTGCGACGACTCCTCGCTGGGGCTGCCGCCCGCATCTGGACCGGAGTCCCGGAGGCTGAAGAACGCGACGCCGGCGATGGCGGCGATCAGGGCGGCGATGAGGAACAGGACGATGCATCCGACCCACCAGAACCGGGCGATGACGCCCTTCTGGGGTTTCTCGCCCGGTGCTGTGGTCGCTGTCCAGCCAGAGCCGGTGTCGTCGCCCGGCGCACCACTCGCTGAACTCGGACCATAGCCCTGGTTCGGCGACGGCTGGCCGAAGCCCTGATCCGGCGAGGCCTGACCATAGCCCTGGCCCGGCGACGACTGACCGTAGCCCTGGCTCGGCGACGACTGACCGTAGCCCTGATCCGGCGAGGCCTGACCATAGCCCTGGCTCGGCGACGGCTGGCCGAAGCCATTGTCGGCACCACCCTGAGCAGGGCCGCTCTGGGCGCCGTATGCGGCGGCGCCACCGGCCAGTCCCGCTGCCGCGGCGGACCCGCCACCGTGGTCCTGCGAGGCTCCGCCCGTGCTGTCGCCGGCACCTGCGTAGGCATCATCGCCGGAGACGGGCCCGGCGCTCTCGTACGGCGTCTGCTGCGCCAGGTCCGAGTCGAGATCGGGGCCCGTGTACTCAGCGGTCTCGGAGCCCGACCCCGAGGACTCGCCCGCCTCCGGGCCCGTTCCGTCGTCCGTCGCGGATCCACCACCGGAGACGGCGTCGTCGGGCTGAGCGGAGCCCGCCACCCGCGTCGCGTCGTCGGCCGGATCCACCGGACCGCCGGCCTGGCCGGAGCCCGCCACCCGCGTCGCGTCGTCGTCTGAGCCCACCGGGCCGTACTGCGCACGGCGACCGCTCACCCGAGTGCCGTCATCGGGGGCTGTTCCCCCGGGCTGCTGGCCGGGAGCGGCGACACGAGTCGCGTCATCCTCCGCGCCAGCGCCGGTGTCGGCGGCGGGGGTGTTCTGCACGTCCTGATCGGCCGGCTCCACGGGCGGTTCCTCGAGAGACGCGGCCTCCTCGGGCTCCGGTGCGCCGGTTGCCGTCTCCGCGCCAGAAGCCTCCGGGCGCGAGTCCGCACCGGTACCGCCCCGCGCCGCATGGGCTCCCGAGCCGTCCGAGGCCGGTGCCGGCTCAGCGGCTCCGGTGGCGGGTCCCGAAGAGCCGACGCGGGAGGCGTCCTCGTCGAGTGGTGCCTCATCCTCCAGCGAGGCTCCTTCTTCGGGAGCGGATGCCTCCTGCTGGGATGCCGGAGCACCGCCGGCCGGTTCGCCCTGGCCCGAGGCCGCCTCACCCGGACCTGCTTCGATCCAGAAGTTCCACCCCTCGGGAGCGGGGCCCCACGACGGGTCCGGCTGCCATCCCGGCGGTGGGGTCCAGTTCGGGTCCTCGATCGGCCAGTTGGGCGGAGGGTTGAAGCGATATGCCATCTGGTAGCACCTTCCGGAGGCTGACGTTCCTGGACGGGCTTCCCCCGAGGATCCCGACACTGTCTCGCCCCGTATCGTAGAGCACGCCCGCCCCACGAGGCCTGCTGTCTCCAGTGGACGGGCCGTGCATGCCCACGACGCCTGCGGGGCAGCACTCCGCACGTCCTCTCAGCCGATTTCGCAGCAAGGAGCCACGATGACCGACGCCACCCCCGAGCCGCGCAGTGTCCTGATCACCGGTGGGAACCGGGGCATCGGACGATCCATCGCGGAGGAGTTCCTCCGCCGCGGCGACAAGGTGGCCGTGACCAGCAGGTCCGGTGAAGGCGGTCCTGATGGTGCCCTCACCGTCGGCGCCGACGTCACCGACGGCGACAGTCTCGATGCGGCGATCAAGGCCGCTGAGGAGGCTCACGGCCCCATCGAGGTGCTGGTGGCCAACGCCGGGATCACGGATGATCAGCTGCTGATGCGGATGAGTGACGACTCCTTCGAGTCGGTGCTGGACACGAACCTCACCGGTTCATTCCGCACCGTCAAGCGCGTCATCAAGTCCATGATCCGCAAGAAGAAGGGCCGCATCGTGCTGATCAGCTCCGTGGTGGGCCTGTACGGCTCTCCCGGACAGGTCAACTACGCGGCCTCGAAGTCGGGCCTCATCGGCATCGCCCGTGCGCTGACCCGTGAGCTCGGCTCCCGGGGCATCACGGCCAACGTGGTCGCCCCCGGCTACATCGACACCGAGATGACCCAGGCGCTGTCCGAGGACCAGCAGTCCACCTACCGTGCGGCGATCCCGGCGGGACGGTTCGCCGAGCCGGACGAGGTGGCCCGCGTGGTGGCCTTCGTCGCCAGCGACGACGCCGCCTACATCTCCGGCGCCGTGATCCCGGTCGACGGTGGTCTCGGCATGGGACACTGATCCGCATCCGGATCGACTGCAGACCCTCGAACAAAGGCGTGAACGTACCCCCATGTCATCCTCCGACCCCGACTCCCGCCTGCTGCTGCTGATGCGCCACGGCAAGGCGGACAGCGGTTCCGGACAACCGGACCATGAGCGACCGCTCGCCGAGCGGGGACGGTCCCAGGCGCGGCTGGTGGGGGAGTACCTCGAGTCGCAGAACGTCCGGGTCTCCCGCGTGCTGGTCTCGGACGCACTGCGCACGACGCAGACGTGGGACGCCGTGCGGGCCGCGATGCCCGACTTCGACGGCAAGGTCACCCTCCACGAGGACATCTACAGCGGCGGTGCGGGCGAGGTGCTCTCCCTGCTGCACGACGTCAAGGACAAGCATCCCGTGGTCATGGTCGTCGGGCATGAGCCGACGATGGCCTCGCTGGTCTCACTGCTGGCCGGCGACGACTCAGACCCGGGATCGGTCGCCCAGGCGCGCATCGGGATGCCCACCGGCGGAATGGGCGTCCTCTCGGGCGATCTGGCGCACTGGGATCAGCTCGAGGAGAAGACGCTGACGCTGCACACGATCGTGCGGCCCTGACCCTCAGCTCCGGGCGGCTGCCTCCAGGTGCGGCCACGCATCCAGCAACGACTCGCCGTTCAGGATCACGTCGGCCACCTCGCGCAGCGCCGGCTTCGCCCGGAACGCGATCCCGGTGCCCGCCGCCCGCAGCATCTCGCGGTCGTTGGCGCCGTCTCCCATCGCCACCACCCGCGAGACGGGGACCGCGTAGGTCGCGGCGAGCTGCTCGAGGGTGCGGCGCTTCGCGGCCCCGTCGATGATCGGCCCGGCCACGTTCCCGGTGAAGCGCCCCTGGACCGTCTCGAAGCGGTTGGCGAGCACGTGATCGACGCCGGCTGAGGCGGCCAGCTCGTCGATCACCTCGTGGAACCCGCCGGAGACGAGAGCGATCTTCCAGCCGGCGGTCTTCGCGCGGTCGACGAGCTCGAGCACTCCGGGCGTCGGCTCCAGCACGTCGCGCACCTGCGCGAGCACGGACTCGTCGAGTCCCTCGAGCAGCGCCACCCGCGCGCGCAGCGACTGGGAGAAATCGAGCTCTCCGCGCATCGCGGCGGCGGTGATCTCCTCGACCCGGTCGCGCACTCCCGCATGGTCGGCCACCAGCTCGATGACCTCCTGGGTCAGGAACGTCGAGTCGACATCGGAGACCAGGAGCCCGGCCACCTCGGTGGCCGGCGAGGCGTGCGTGGTCGGCGAGGCCTCCGCGCTCACGGCTCGATGACCGTTCCCTTGCCGATCACGGTGATCCCCGAGTCGGTGACGACCCAGCCGCGGGCGCGGTCGGCCTCCGGTTCCAGCCCGATCTGCGTGCGCGGCGGGACCACGATGTTCTTGTCGAGGATCGCGCGGTGGATCTGGCTGTGGCGGCCCACGGAGACACCGTCCATGATCACCGAGTCCGAGACCGTCGACCACGAATTCAGCCGCACCCCGGGCGAGACCACCGAGTTCGAGATCTGCGATCCGGAGACGACCACTCCAGGGGAGATGATCGAATCGACCGCGGTGCCCACGCGCCCCGGACCGGCGTGGACGAACTTCGCCGGCGGCACCGTGCGGTGACCGGTGAACGTCTGCCACGCGTCGTTGTACAGGTTGAACACCGGATGGATAGCGATCAGGTCCATGTGGGCGTCGTAGAACGCGTCCAGGGTCCCGACGTCGCGCCAGTAGTCACGGTCGCGGTCGGTGGAGCCGGGGACATCGTTGTGGATGAAGTCGTAGACGCCGGCCGCCTGCTGCTGGACGAAGTAGGGCACGATGTCGCCGCCCATGTCGTGCTTGCTGGAGTCGTCCTGCGCGTCCCGGGTGACGGCCTCGACCAGCGCGTCGGCGGTGAAGATGTAGTTGCCCATCGAGGCGAGGATGGAGCCGGGATCATCGGCGAGCCCCTCGGTCTGGGTCGGCTTCTCGACGAACGCCTTGATCGCCGTCGGGTCCGACGGGTCGGTCTCGATCACGCCGAACTGGTCGGACTGGTCGATGGGCTGACGGATCGCGGCGACCGTGCAGGGCCTGCCGGATTCGATGTGAGCATCGAGCATCTGGGAGAAGTCCATGCGATAGACATGGTCGGCGCCGACGACGACCACGTAATCCGGCTTCTCCTCGTGGATGAGGTTCAGGGACTGGTAGATCGCGTCGGAGGAGCCGCGGTACCAGTGCTTGCCCATACGCTGCTGCGCGGGCACGGGGGCGACGTAGTTGCCCAGCAGGGAGCTCATACGCCAGGTGGAGGCGATGTGCTTGTCCAGGGAGTGCGACTTGTACTGCGTCAGCACCACGATGCGCAGGTACCCGGAGTTGACGATGTTCGACAGGGCGAAGTCGATCAGACGATAGATGCCGCCGAAGGGTACGGCGGGCTTGGCCCGGTCGAGGGTCAGGGGCATCAGCCGCTTCCCCTCGCCGCCGGCGAGAACGATGGCGAGGACCTTCTTGGACGACATGGTGCGAGGATAGTCCAGACGTGGCAGCCATCACGCCGGGACCGGCACAATGGGACGCTCGAGGCGCTGGGCCCGAGCAGAGAGGGAGTCCGAGATGCGCGTGGATCTGCTCACCAAGGAGTATCCGCCGGAGGTGTACGGCGGCGCCGGGGTGCACGTGGCCGAGCTGACCCGGGTGCTGCGACCCCATATAGACGTCCGTGTGCGCGCATTCGGCGCCCAGCGGGACGAGCCCGGCACCTCCTCGTACGCCGCCCCTGTCGAGCTCGAGGGTGCCAACGCCTCCCTGACCACGCTGGGGACGGACCTGCTGATCGCAGCGGACTGCGCCGGGGCGGACCTGGTCCACTCCCACACCTGGTACGCCAACTTCGCCGGGCACATGGCCTCGCTGCTGCACGGCATGCCGCATGTGCTCTCCGCGCATTCGCTCGAGCCGCTGCGGCCGTGGAAGGCGGAGCAGCTCGGCGGCGGGTACCGGGTCAGCTCGTTCGCCGAGCGCACCGCCTACGAGGGCGCCGCCGGAGTAATCGCCGTCTCCGGCGGGATGCGTGAGGACATCCTGCGCGCCTACCCCACGGTCGACCCGGCACGGGTCCACGTGGTCCACAACGGGATCGACATCGAGCAGTGGGCGCCGAATCCGGAGACCTCCGCGCTGACCTCCCGCGGCATCGACCCGGAGGCGCCGACGATCGTGTTCGTCGGCCGCATCACCCGGCAGAAGGGGCTTCCCTACTTCCTGCGCGCGGTGCGCGGCCTGCCCGCCGATCACCAGG
Organism: Brachybacterium sp. SYSU DS0246; assembly: GCF_059391765.1. Classification (NCBI taxonomy): domain Bacteria; kingdom Bacillati; phylum Actinomycetota; class Actinomycetes; order Micrococcales; family Dermabacteraceae; genus Brachybacterium; species Brachybacterium sp. SYSU DS0246. The sequence continues at coordinate 160,324 of NZ_JBZXYT010000004.1, forward strand.
TGGTCCTGTGCGCCGGCGCGCCGGACACCGCAGAGATCGCCGCGGAGGTAGATGACCTGGTGAGCGAGCTCGCGGCGGAGCGGGGGAACGTCCATCTGATCTCCGAGCACCTGCCCCGCCATGAGCTCACCCAGGTCCTCACCCACGCGACCACCTTCGTGTGCCCGAGCGTGTACGAACCGCTGGGCATCGTGAATCTCGAGGCGATGGCCTGCGGCACCCCCGTGGTCGCCTCCGCCACCGGCGGGATCCCCGAGGTCGTGGCCGACGGGGAGACCGGGTACCTGGTGCCGATCGATCAGGTCAGCGACGGCACGGGCACCCCGGTCGACCCGGACCGCTTCGTCGCCGACCTCACCGAGGCACTGACCCGGATGCTCGCCGATCCTGCGCGAGCGAAGCAGATGGGGGAGGCCTCCCGCCGGCGCGCTGCGGAGCACTTCTCGTGGACCTCGATCGCCGAGCGCACGCTGGACGTCTACCGGTCTGTGCTCGCACAGCGGCGCTGAGGGCTGCTCTGGGCGGGCGGAGCGGACGGAGCGGTCGGTGTCTGTCTGGCCGCCCGACCGCCACGGCACCTCGGAGGGCGGCGACCGGTCGTGGTCAGCCCATCTCCGCGGCCACGATGCGCTCGACCGCTTCCACGAGCGCATCCCGGGCGACATCGTGGAGCTCGTCCAGCAGCCCGCGTCGTGCCAGGGCCTCCGAGAGATGCACGGTGTGGCCCGAGCCCTCGTCGATCTCCGAGCGGGTCAGGATCAGCGTGCGAGCCGCGAGCACCAGCAGGTGTGCCGCGCTGTCGTCGACATGGCGGGGGAGCGCGGTCGAGGTCCATGTCGGCGGTATCCGCGCGGACTCGACCGGTTCGTCGGGCACCAGGTCCAGGTCGATGCTCCCCTCGGCCACGCGGCGCATGGCGCGCAGCAGCTCCTCCCGGGCGTGCCCCGAGGTGGCGGCCGGGGGGACGTGTGAGCCCACGGGGGCGTCGAAACGCTCCCAGGTCACGGCGTGGACCATGCCGCCCGGATCGGTGACCGGGGCGACCGAGGGGATCAGGGTGTGATCGGCGATCCCGGCGCCGGTGACCACGATCGCCTGTTCGGATTCGAGGGCAGCCGGGAGAGCCGCCGGGGGGCCGACCAGGCCGGCGATACGGCCGGGCACGGGGAGCACCAGCCGCAGCTGCGCCAGGGGCAGCCGTCGCAGCCCGGTCATCCAGGTGAAGAGGTCCTCGCCGCCGTCCCCGGGCCCGCTGCGCCCGACGCCGTAGCTCATCTCGGCGGCGTCATCGGGGCCGAGGTCCCCGCGCAGGTAGGCGGAGGCCCACAGCATCAGCACGGCGGCGCGGGGCAGGGCGACGAGATCCCGGGCCGACGGTCCCGCCGCGCTCATGCGGCACCCTCCTGGAGGGGGACGAACACCGCGCGGCCCGCCGTCGCCTCGACGGACTCCAGCCGCACGCGGACGACCTCGCCCATCTCGACGTCCATCGGCACCCAGGCGGTGACCGGCGGGTCGGTCAGCTGGACCTCGACCCGGGTCGGCGTCGCGGTGCCGCCGTCGCCGGATTCGCTCGCCTCCCGGCGCTCGATCACGGCGGCCTCGAACGTCTCGCCCTCGAAAGCCGCCAGCGCCGCGGTCTCGACCAGGTCGATCGCCCGCCGTTCCAGCTCGCCCGCCGTCGAGCCCGTGCGGCGCATCGCATCGGGGATCTGCCCGAGGGCGGCGAGCAGCTCCGGTTCCGGCCGACGCCCCTGGACATGCGCGTGGCACACCAGCAGCACGAAGCGGTCCACCAGCCGGCGCAGCGGCGCCGTGGTGTGTGCGTACGGGGCGGCGATCGCGGCCTGGGCAGGATCCTCGGGGATCTCCTCCCTGCTCGTGAAGGCCGCGTAGTCGGCGCCGCGGAACAGGGAGGTGGCCTGGTTCAGCAGAGCGAGGTGGGCCGGTTCGCGCCAGTCCAGGGAGCGCAGGTACTCCCCGTAGGCCTGGTCGTGGCGCCAGGGGACGCCGAGGATCTCGCTCTGGCGCCGGAAGCGATCGATTGCCCGCTGCTGTGCCGGTGGCATGGTGCGCAGGATCCCCGCGCCGTGCTCCAGCATCAGCTGGGCAGCGGCCATCCCGGTCATCAGCGAGATCTGTGCGTTGGCGTCCTCGATGGGGCGGGGGCGGCGCCAGGTCAGTCGTACCCGGTCGCCCTCGGCGATGATCTCCTGCTCGGGCACGTTCAGGCTCGCACCTCCGCGGTCCGCCTCGCGCTGGGCGCGCAGCTCGCCGATCTCCTCCAGCAGGGTCATCATGGGGTGGCCCGTGCCCTGGTCGAGATCGTCCTGGACCCGGTCGTAGCTGAGCTTCTCGATCGACCGCACCCGCGAACGCTCCAGGTCGATGCGCTGGATCTCGCCGTCGGCATCGAGATCGAGCACCCAGACGAAAGCCGGCGTGCTCTGCCCGGGAAGCAGCGAGGCGGCGCCCTCGGAGCGCACCTCGGGGTGCAACGGGATCCGACGATCGGGGAGATAGACGGTCTCCCCGCGGCGCCGCGCCTCGTGATCGAGCGGACTGTCGAGCTCGACGAACGCGGGCACGTCGGCGATGGCGTACAGCACCCGGAAACCCTCGCCCCGGCGTTCGAGATGCATCGCCTGGTCGAGGTCCGTGGAGCTTTCCGGATCCAGGGTCACGAACGGGACACCGGTGCGGTCGGTGCGCTCGGCGCCGGCGATGTCGCGGGCCGCTGCGCGCTCCGCGTCGGCCAGAACGTCGGCGGGGAACTCCAGGGACAGGTCCTCGCCGTAGGTGCTGAGCAGGGCGTCGATGCCCTCGCGGATCACATCGGCCGCGACCGACCCTCGCGGGGCGTGCACAGAGACGGGGCGGTGCGGCACATCGACCTCCTGGACCGGCGGTTCGGGCGCGGTCAGTCTAGAGGTCACGCGCGCTCCATACGCGGCCGCGGATCGGGCGCGATCCTCGAGGGTGCGAGCGCGTGCACGTGCCCATGCATGAGGGGCGGCACGTGAGCACTCCGACGTCTCGAACCGGCGCCGGCGCGTCACGTGGGCGCGGATCCGGACGATAGGCTCGGACCATGGCCGTCGCAGCAGCTTCACTGACCGATGTCGTCGTCCGCCGCTCGGGACACAACATTCTCGACTCCCTCTCCCTGGACATCGCCGAGGGCGAGCGCTGGGCGGTCCTGGGGCCCAACGGCGCCGGGAAGTCGACCCTGATCCTCCTGCTCGCCGCGCGCATGCACCCCACCAGCGGCACGGTGCGGATCATCGGCGAACAGCTCGGCAAGGTCGACATCTTCGAACTGCGCCCGATGATCGGGCTGGCCAGCCAGGAGCTGGCCGACACCATCCCGGCGGACGAGACCGCGCAGAACGTCGTGGTCACCGCGGGATACGGGGTCGTAGGCCGGTGGCGCGAAGCCTACGACGACATCGACCTCCAGCGTGCCCGCACCCTGCTGGCCGCGTTCGGCGTCGGTGACCTCGCCGAGCGCATGTTCGGCACGCTGTCCACGGGGGAGCGCAAGCGCGTCCTGGCGGCGCGTGCCCTCATGACCGACCCCGAGCTGCTGCTGCTGGACGAGCCCGCCGCGGGCCTGGATCTCGGCGGCCGGGAATCGCTGGTGCGCACACTCGGCCGCCTGGCGAAGGACCCCGCCACGCCGGTGACCGTACTGGTCACCCACCACGTCGAGGAGATTCCGCCCGGCTACACCCACCTGGCGCTGCTCCGCGACGGCGGCCTCGTCGCCGCCGGCCCGATCGAAGAGACCCTGACGTCCGCGAACCTCACGCGCACCTTCGGGCTGCCCCTGGTGGCCGAGCAGCACGGGGACCGCTTCACCGCGCGCTCCCTGTCGCTGGACTGACCCCGCTGTGCCCGACCCGCAGCTGCACCGGATCACCGATCTCTCGGATCCGGCGCTGGATGACTACCTGCGCATGACCGACGTGCGGCTGCGCTCGCGCGTGGAGGTCGAGCGCGGCCTGTTCATGGCCGAGAGCTATGAGGTGATCTCGCGCGCGATCGAGGCAGGCATGCGGCCGCGCTCGTTCCTCATGAGCGAGAAGTGGCTGGAGCGGTTCGCCCCGCTGTACACGCGCTTCCCCGACGCTGCCGTGTTCGTGGGCGAGGAGGCGCTGATCGAGCAGCTGACCGGGTTCCATCTCCACCGCGGGGCCCTGGCCTCGATGCAGCGCCCGCAGCTGCCCCGCACCGCCGACGTGCTGGCCACGGCCCGCACCGTCGCCGTGCTCGAGGACATCGTCGACCACACCAACGTGGGAGCGATGTTCCGCTCCGCCGCCGCCCTCGGCGTCGACGCGGTGCTGGTCTCCCCGCGCTGCGCCGACCCGCTCTACCGCCGGTCCATCCGCGTCTCGATGGGCACCGTGTTCCAGGTGCCGTGGACGCGCCTGGGAGCCTGGCCGCATGCGCCGCACCCACCAGGGGAGGACGTGCCGCACGACGGCGTCGACCTGCTGCACGATGCCGGTTTCGACGTCCTCGCGCTGGCGCTCACCGACAGCGCGGTCGCGCTGGACCAGGTCGACCTGCGTGGCGGCCGCAAGGTCGCGTTCGTCCTCGGGGCGGAAGGGCACGGCCTGAGGACGGCAACGCTGAAGGCGGCCGACGAGCACGTGGTGATCCCGATGGCCGGAGGCGTCGACTCACTGAACGTCGCAGCGGCCAGCGCGGTCGTGTTCTGGCAGCGGCGAGCAGCTCTCGCGGCGCCCGGAGAGGATCACGCCTCTAGTACCGCGTGAATTCCGCGAAACCGTGGGAACTGGGGACGAATTCCCACGGTTCCACGGATCTTGCGTGCTGGTGATCGCTGCCCGCGCCTCAGGGATTCGCGTCGCAGGGAATGGCGCGTCTCAGAGCGTGATCTGCAGCTTCACGTCCGTCGGCCGTCCTTCGAGGAACCGTTCGAAGGCCTGCACGGAGTCCTCGAAGCCGAAGGACTCCGAGACGAAGCGGCTGAGGTCCACGGCATCGCTCGCGGCGAGGTCGATCGCCTTCTGGTACACGTTGGCGTAGCGGAACACCGTCTCGATCGAGACGCCTCGGCTCTGCGCGGTGGCGATGTCGAAGGGCACCGGGTCGACCGGCATGCCCACCAGCACGATCCGGCCGCCGGGCGCCGGCAGGGACCAGAGGTTCTTGTAGGCAGGGCCGGCGCCGGAGGCCTCGAAGACGACCTGAGGTCCCCATCCGCCGGTCTCCGCGCGCACCCGCTCCCCGAGGTCCTCCTGGGTGGCGTCGACGGGGACGATGCCCTCCAGTCCGTCGAGCAGCTCGAGCTTCTGGGGCTGGACATCGCTGATGAACACACGGCTGGCGCCGCCGGCGCGTGCAGCCAGAGCGGTCATGATCCCGATGGTGCCGCTGCCCACGATCGCGGCGACATCACCCGGAGCGATGCCGGCCTTGGTGGCGGCGAACATTCCCACGGAGAACGGCTCGATGAGCGCGCCCTCGGCGAAGCTCAGGGATTCGGGGAGCTTGTACGTGTACGACGCGGGGTGGACGACCTCATCGGTCAGGCACCCGTCGACCGGAGGAGTGGCCCAGAACCGGACCCCGGGATCGACGTTGTAGTTGCCCTCGCGCACGGCCCGCGAGGAAGGATCCGGCACGCCGGGCTCCATCGCCACGCGATCACCGGGGGAGAGGTGGGTGACGCCCTCGCCGACCTCGACCACGGTGCCGGCCCCCTCGTGGCCCAGCACCATGGGCTCCTTGACGACGAACGGGCCGATCTTGCCGTCGGTCCAATAGTGCACGTCAGAGGCGCAGATCCCGACCGTGTGCATCGCGATGCGAACCTCACCGGGCCCCGGCGACCCGGCGGGCTCGACCTCCTCGATGGACATGCGGTTCTTCTCCTGCAGCACCAGTGCGCGCATGAGCGGTCCTCTCCGTGGGGGTACGTCGGTGGGCTTGGACTCATCATCGCAAAGAGTCCGGCCGGCGGCCGCGAGTGCCCAGCGCCGTCTGTCGGACCCTCCTGCGAGTCTTCGCACTGTTGTTCGATGTGAAGACCCCCTCTCTTGAGCACACCTCCATCCGGGCGTAGCATTCGAACTGTTGTTCGAACAACGAGGAGGGTGGCGGTACGGAGGTGACCATGAGCGCGGCAGTCCCGCAGGCGACGCAGGAGGAGCGGCTTCATCGCGCCCGCGCGGCTCTCGGCGCGGCCGAACGCAGCGCCGCCCGATGGGGCGGACCGATCGATCGCACCGCTTTGCGCAGTCTCGAGGGCGGGAGGTCCGCTGCCCCTGCGCCCCCGGGAGCCGCTCCCGCAGGCACCTCGACCTCCGCCTCACCTGCCTCCGCCCCGGCTCCCATCGCGCCCGGTCAGGTCGCCGGGACCCTGCTGCCGGTCCCGGCCCCGCTGGCCGGTCTCTTCCCTCACGTCGGTCTGAGCGCGGGCGGCTCGGTGGCGGTCGAAGGGGCCGCCACCACGTCGTTGCTGCTCGCCCTCGCGGTCGCCGCGGCAGGGGAGGACTCCTGGTGCGCGGTGGCGGGGATGCCCGATCTCGGGCTCCGCTCCGCGCTCGATGCCGGGCTGGATCCCGAGCGTCTCGCCCTCGCCCCGGCCTCGGGGGAGCAGCGTCCGCAGGTGCTCACCGCTCTGGCCGACGGAGTGGGAGTGCTCGTGCTCGGCCCCGACCTCGAGCTCACCCCAGCGCTGTGGCGCAGTCTGCTCAGCCGGGTGCGCAGTGCGGACACCCTGGTCCTGGCCGCGCATCCCCCCGGCCGGGCGGACATCACCCTGACCTCCACCACCCGCGTCTGGCACGGGCTCGGCCAGGGCTCGGGGCGTCTGCGCCGACGCCGGCTCGCAGTCGCCTCCACCGGTCGCGGCATCGCCGGGCACCGGGAGGTCGAGGTCCTGCTCCCGCACGCCGGAGGGATGGTCGAGGCCGTCCCCGCGACGGCGGATGCACCCTCGACCGCGCCCGCCGCGCCGCGGGTGCCTGCGGGTGCCGACTCCTCCACGGAGCGCGCGGACATCGCTCCCGTCGTCTCCCACCTCACCCTGCACGATGCGCGGAGGGCGGGATGAGCAACCTTGAGAGGGACGCCGCCACCCGGACCGTCGCCGTCATCGTCCCGGACTGGCCGCTGGTCGCGGCGCTGGACCGCCATCAGCGTCGCCTCGAGACCGACGGGGCCGACGGGGCCGACGGGGCCGACGGGACGATCGACCCCGCCCATGATCCGGTGATCCTCGTCGACCAGTATCGCCTCACCCATGCGGGAGCCGCCGCCCGGGAGGCCGGGGCGCTGCCGGGGATGAAGCTCCGGGCCGCCCGCGCGGCCTGCCCCGAGGCGCTGGTGCTGGAGGCCGACCGGGAGCATGAGTCCTCCCTGTTCGAGCTGGTCGCCGCCGCCGTGGACACCGTCGCCGCGGGGGTCGACGTGCTGCGGCCGGGCACCGTGCTGATGGCGGCCCGCGGGCCCTCTCGCCACCACGGCGGGGAGGAGGCCCTGGCCGAGGCGATCATCGATGCCGTCGCCGACCTCACCGGCTGGGACTGCAGCGTCGGGATCGCCGACGGTCCCTTCGCAGCGCTGCTGGCAGCCACGCCCGGACGCATCGTCCACCCCGGCCGCAGCGCCGACTACCTCGCCCCGCACCCGATCGCCGCGCTGGGCAGCGCCCCCGTCGGCCCCGGGTGGGGCCATCGCGGCCAGCCCGCCGCGACCCGGCCCGGACGTCGGCTGGATCTGGCCGAGACGGTGGACCTGCTCCAGCGTCTGGGGATCGCCACCCTGGGGGATCTCGCGGCCCTGCCCTCCGCCGCGGTCGCCGATCGTTTCGGTCCCGATGTCGCCACGCTGCACCTGTTGGCCCGCGGCCAGGAGCCGGCCCCGCCCGCCACGCACCATCCCACTCAGCCGATCCTGGCCGAGACCACCCTGGAGACGCCGCTGGTGCGCACCGACCAGGCGGCCTTCATCGCGCGTCCGCTGGCCGAGGAGCTGCACGGGATGCTGGTGGACCGCGGCCTGGTGTGCACGCGGCTGCGGATCGTGGCGCGCACCGAGGGCGGCGAGGAGATGGAGCGCACCTGGCGGCACGACGGCGCGCTGAGCGTCGCCGACGTCGTCGACCGCATCCGCTGGCAGTGCGACGGCTGGATCACCCGCTCGCGGCTCGGGGGACCGGCGACCGGCGCGATCACCCGGCTCGGTCTGCACCCGCTGCAGCTGGCGCCGGCGGGGGAGAGCGCCCCGGCGCTGTGGGGCAGCGCGGGGGAGGCGGCTCAGCGGGCCTCGCGGGCCTTCGCCCGTGCTCAGGGTCTGGCGGGGGAGGACGCGGTCCAGGTCCCCGCCGTGGTCGGAGGACGGCTGCTGGCCGAGGAGGTGCAGCTGGTGCCCTGGCGTGCGGAGAAGCCTGCCCGGCGTGAGGGCCCCTGGCCGGGGTCGCTGCCGCGCCCCGTGCCCGCCACGGTGTTCCGCGAGCCGCCGGCGGTCTCCCTCGAGGACGCCGAGGGGCGGCCCGTCGTGGTCACCGCCCGCGGTCTGCTCAGCGCCCCGCCCGCCCGTCTTCTGGTCGCCGCGCCCGGGACGCCTCTGCTGCAGCGGACGGGGCTGCGCGCCGGCTCCCCGCACCCGGTGCTCGCCCATGGTGCTCCCACCGTGATCGACGAGCGCTGGTGGACCCGCGACGGCAACCGCTCGGCCCGTCTGCAGCTGGTGGTGCGCGGCGCGAGCGCGGAGGAGACCGCCGTGCTGGCCCTGTCCCGCACCGGCCGCTGGTCGCTGGAAGGGCTGTACGACTGATCGACGTACTGCGAGGAACGAGCGGTAGGAGACCAGTCAGAGAGCAGAGTCTGATCGACGTACTGCGAGGAACGAGCGGTAGGAGACCAGTCAGAGAGCAGAGTCGGAGGAGAAGAGCGATGGCCGGATGGTTCCTGGGGCCGCCCGCGTGGAAGGATCTCGAGGCGATCCTCTCGGACCGCCCTGCCCAGGTGACGACCCCGCCGGTCGTCGTCGAGGAGCCCGCCGCGCCGGCCGGCGACGCCTACCGCCCGACCGCGAGCGTCGACTACGCCGAGCTGCACGCCCATTCGCATTTCAGCTTCCTCGACGGGGCCTCGAGCCCGGAGGACATGGTCGAGCAGGCCGCCCGGCTGGGGCTGGGGGCCATCACCCTCGTGGATCACGATGGACTGCCCGGCGCGGTGCGCTTCGCCCGCACCGCGGGGGAGCAGGGCATCGCCACGGTGTTCGGGGCCGAGCTCACCCTCGGTCTCGAACCGGGGGCCGAGGCGGCGAGCGCCACCCCGGTGACCTCTGCGCCCCGCACCGGCATCAGCGACCCGGACGGGGAGCACCTGCTGGTGCTGGTGCGCGACACGGACGGGTACCGGCAGCTGTCGGCGGCCATCGCCCGCGCCCACCTCGACAGCGGGGAGAAGGGCACCCCCCGCTACCGGCTGGCCGAGCTGAGCCGTGCGGCGCGGGAGGGGCACTGGCAGATCCTCACCGGCTGCCGCAAGGGATCGGTGACCCGCGCCGTCGCCCCGCACCTGGAGGTGGGGGATCTGGAGGGTGCGGCCCAGGCCGCGGCCGAGGCGATCGCCCGGCTGCTGGAGCTGTTCGGCGCGGGCAATGTGGCCGTCGAGCTGGTCGCCGGCGGCGGGGGAGCGGCCGACGAGCTCCACGACGCCCTGGCCCAGGGTGCTCGCCTGGTGCGGGAGTCCCACGGGCTCGACGAGATCTCCCTGCCGCTGGTGGCCACCACCAACGCCCACTACGCACGGCCGGTCGACAAGCATGTGGCCGACACCCATGCCGCCCTGCGGGCCGGGGTGCCGCTGGCCGAGGCGGATCCCTACCTCTCCTCCCGCCCCGCTCATCTGCGCAGCGGCGAGGAGATGGTCCAGCTGCTGCCCCGCTACCCGCGCGCGATCTCGGCCGCCGCGCGGCTGGGCCGGGACTGCGCCCTGGACCTCCACCTGCTCGCTCCGAACCTGCCCCCGTTCCCGGTGCCGGCCGGGCACGACGAGACCAGCTGGCTGATCGAGCTGGTCGAGATCGAGGGCCGCGAGCGCTACGGCCCCCGGCCCACGCCCGAGACCCCCGAGCGGGTTCCCGGGGCGTGGGCGCAGATCGATCACGAGCTGGAGGTCATCACCGGCCTGGGCTTTCCCGGATACTTCCTGATCGTCCACGACATCATCGCGTTCTGCCTGGATGAGGGGATCCTCGCCCAGGGGCGCGGCTCGGCCGCGAACTCCGCGGTCTGCTACGCGCTGGGCATCACGGCGGTCGAGCCCGTCGGCCACCAGCTGCTGTTCGAACGGTTCCTGGCCCCGGAGCGGGACGGCCCGCCGGACATCGACATCGACATCGCCTCCGACCGCCGCGAGGAGGTCATCCAGTACGTCTACGAGCGCTACGGCCGGGAGAACGCCGCGCAGGTCGCCAACGTCATCACCTATCGCGCCAAGCTCGCGGTGCGCGATGCCGCCCGGGCGCTCGGCTACGACACCGGCGCGCAGGACGGCTTCTCCCGCCGCGTCGAGCGTTCCTTCTCCTCACTGGCCGGGGCGGAGATCCCCCAGGACGTGGTCGACCTCGCCCGGTCGCTGCGCGATGCCCCGCGCCACCTGGGCATCCACTCCGGGGGGATGGTGCTGTGCGACCGCCCGGTGATCGAGGTGTGCCCCGTGCAGTGGGCGGCGATGGAGGACCGCAGCGTGCTGCAGTGGGACAAGGACGACTGCGCCGAGGCGGGCCTGGTCAAGTTCGATCTGCTGGGGCTGGGGATGCTCACCGCCCTGGATCATGCCCTGGCCCTGGTCGCCGAGCACCACGGCCAGCGCTTCGAGCTTCGCACCCTGCCGCAGGAGGACCCGGCGGTCTACGACATGCTGTGCGCCGGGGACAGCGTGGGCGTGTTCCAGGTGGAGTCCCGTGCCCAGATCTCCACCTTGCCGCGGCTGCGGCCCCGGGAGTTCTACGACCTGGTGGTGGAGGTGGCCCTGATCCGGCCCGGCCCCATCCAGGGCGGTTCCGTCCACCCCTACATCCGTCGCCGCGCCGGCGAGGAGGAGGTCACCTTTATCCATCCGCTGCTGGAGAAGTCCCTGGGCCGCACCCTGGGGATCCCGCTGTTCCAGGAGCAGCTGATGCAGATGGTGGTCGACGTCGCCGACTTCACGCCCGCCCAGGCCGACCGGCTGCGCCGCGCGATGGGCTCCAAGCGCTCCACCGAGAAGATGCTCGAGCTCTCCGACGCACTGTTCGCGGGGATGGCGGCGCACGGGATCACGGGGGAGGACGCCGAGGCGGTCCACCGCAAGCTGCTGGCCTTCGCCAACTACGGCTTCCCCGAGTCCCACGCCTATTCCTTCGCGTACCTGGTCTATGCCAGCTCGTACCTGAAGTGCCACTATCCGGCGGCGTTCACGGCGGCGCTGCTGCGCTCCCAGCCGATGGGCTTCTATTCGCCGCAGTCGCTGGTGGCCGATGCGCGCCGGCACGGCGTGCTCACCCGGGGCCCGGACGTGCTGGCCAGCCGCGCCCGCACCGATCTGGAGACCGACGCCGATCACCACGGGTACCGGGTCGATCCGCCGCGCCAGCAGGTCCAGGGGGAGGCGGCCGCGCAGGGTCCGGCGATCCGGCTGGGGCTGGACCAGGTGCGCTCGATCAGCACCGAGACCGCGGAGGCGATCGTCGCCGAGCGCGAGGAGCACGGCCCCTTCGTCTCGGTCCCGGATCTGGCCCGACGGGTCCAGCTCAGCGCCCGCCAGCTCGAGGCGCTGGCCACCGCGGGCGCTCTCGATCAGCTGGCCAGCTCCCGCCGGCAGGCGCTGTGGTCCGCGGGGGCCGCCGCCCAGGAGTCCCCGGAGACGCTGCCGCACCTGGCGGTGGGGGCCCGGGCCCCGATGCTGCCCGGCATGAGCGATACCGAGCTGGCCTCCGCCGATGCCTGGGCCACCGGGATCACGCTGGATGAGCACCCCATGGCGCTCGTGCGCGAACAGCTCACGGCCGAGAAGGTGCTGAGCATCGAGGGCACCCGGGCGGCGGAGGACTCCTCCCGGATCCGGGTGGCCGGGGTGATCACCCACCGCCAGCGGCCCGCGACCGCCGGGAACGTCACCTTCCTCAGCCTCGAGGACGAGACCGGGATCCTCAACGTGGTCTGCTCCCAGGGGTTCTGGCACCGTCACCGGGTGCTGCTGCGCACCTCCCGGGCGATCGTGCTGCGCGGGATCGTCGAGAACCGCAGCGGCGCGGTGAACCTGATGGCCGACGACGTGGCCGCCCTGGACCTGCCTGCGGCGGGCAGGTCCAGGGACTTCCAGTGAGCAGCGGTTCCCGGCGAGCCCGGATCGCCGGGAACCGATCACGGACGTGCTGTGAGCCCGACCGTCCGGCGCTATCGCCTCACGCGGGGGAGGGCACGGCCCCCATCGCGACCCGCTCGGAGCGATCGGCGCGGCGCGCGGACCGGGAGGCGACGAACGTCAGGGCGAGGGAGACCAGCGCCCAGGCGAAGATCGACAGCAGCGTGCCGGAGGTCGTCACGAGCGTCCCGCCCAGGGCGGCGTGGACCAGCCCCTGCGTGACGATCGGCAGCGGCATCAGGGAGCTGACCGAGGCGAGCAGCGGGGGAGCGCTGGCCACGGGGACGATGCCCACCAGCGTCACCACCTGCAGCACCATCACCACGATCGAGGTGATCCGCCCGATCCGGTCTCCCAGCACCGTCATCAGCGCCTGGTGCAGGGCCGCGAACATCACCGCCCCGGCGAAGGCGACCACCCCCACGGCCAGCGGGGAGACGGGGGAGACGCCCACGGCCGTGAGCACGGCGAGGACCGCGACGGTCTGGACCACGGCGATCACCACCGCGGGGGCCAGCGAGCGCAGCACCACCATGCCCATCGGCACCGCCCGGTCCAGCAGCTTCCGGGACAGGGCCGGCAGCAGCAGGAAGCTCGCGAACGCCCCCAGCCACAGCGCGAGCGCCGTGACGAAGGGGAACGTGGCCGTGGAGGCGTCGTCGGCCGCGTTCTCGCGCTCGGCGTCCGTCGCGACCGGGTTCGTGGCAATCTCGCTCATGCGGGTCCGCTCGGACTCGCTGTAGCTGGGGACCCCGTCGGCGCCCTCGTGGAGGCCGTCCGCGAGTTCGTCGGTGCCGTCGGCGAGCTCTCCGGTCCCATCGGCGAGCTCCTCGGAACCATCTGCCAGGTCGCTGGTGCCGTCGGCGAGCTCTTCACTGCCGTCGGCGAGCTGGTCGGAGCCCTCGCCGAGCTCGGTGGCGCCGTCGGCCAGCTGGCCGGTGCCCTCGGCGAGCTCATCGGCGCCGTCCGCGCTCGTGCGGGTGCCTTCCGCCAGATCATCGAGCCCGTCGGCCAGCTCTCCGGAGCCGTCCGCGCTGGCGCGGGCACCGGTGGCGAGCTGGTCGGCTCCCTCGGCGAGCTGGTCGACGCCGGCGGCGTACTCGTGCAGCCCGTCCTGCAGGCCGGTGACGCCGTCGACGAGAGCGGGGGTCCCGTCGGCGGAGGCGCGGGCGCCGGTGGCGAGCTGGTCCGCGGCGGCCGTCAGGCCGGGGTTGTCCTGGGTGCCGTCGCCCTCGAACGCGGTCTCGACGCCCTCGGCATAGGTGACCACGCCCTGGGCGCCCTGGACCAGGCCCGGCTGGTCCTCGGTGCCGTTCAGGCCGGCGGCGAGCTGCTGAGCGCCCGCTGCGAGACCGGGATTCTCCTCCGAGCCGTCCCCGTTCAGCCCGGCGGCCACCTGCTCGGTGCCTGCGACCAGGCCCGGGTTCTCCTCGCTGCCATCACCGTTCAGGCCCGTCTCGACGCCCTCGGCGTAGCCGAGCATGCCCTCGGCCTGCGCTTTCAGAATCTGCGCGTTCGGATCATCGGGGTTCTCGGCCAGCATCGACTCGGCGGTGGCCAGCATCTGCTCGGCGAGCGGGACCATGCCCGGGTCCTGCTCGGTGCCCTCACCCTCGATCCCGGCGGCCAGTTCGCCCGCGCCGTCGGCGACGCTCTGAGCGCCGCTGCCGAGCTCGGTGGCGCCGTCGGCGGTCTGCTGCGCGCCGTCGGCCAGCTCCTCGGCGCCGTCGGCGACGCTCTGTGCGGTCGGCACCAGGCCCGGGTTCTCCGCGCTGCCGTCGCCGGAGACGGCCGCTCCGGCTTCCTCGACCCCGTCGGCGAAGGTCTCCACGCCGGTGGCGAGCTGCTCGGAGCCCTCGACCAGGCCCGGGTTCTCCGCGGTGCCGTCGCCCTCCACGCCGGCGGCGAGCGCGTCTGCCCCGTCGAGGATGCCGGGCTCGGAGTCGGTGCCGTTCATCCCGGCCTGCAGGTCCGAGACGCCGCCTGCAAGATCCTCGGCGCCGGTGGCGAGATCGTCCAGCCCGGTGGCGAGGTCCGCGGTGCCGTCCGCGGCCCCGTCGGCGCCGGTGGCCAGCTCGTCCAGCCCGTCGGCCAGGTCCTGGGTGCCGTCCGCGGTCTGGCCGGCGCCGTCGGCCAGGCTCCACACGCCGCCGGAGAATTCTCGCGTGCCCTCGGCGGCCTGGGTGGCGCCGTCGGAGAGCTCGCCGGCTCCGTCGGCCAGATCCTGGGTGCCGTCCTCGAGCTCGGAGGTGCCCTCGGCGAGGTCGTCGGACCCGTCGGCTGCGTCCTCGAATCCGTCCTTGATGTCGTTGAACCCGAGGTAGAGCCCGTCGAGATACTGCTCGGCCATCTGGCCGCCGACGGTGGAGGCCGAGGCCTCCGCCACGGCGGTGGCGATCATGGCGTTGATCTGTCCGCTGGCGTCGTTGGTGGTGACCTCGAGGATCGCCTGGGTGGACTCCGGCGTGCCGATCGTGGTCAGGCGCTCGGAGAAGTCCTCGGGGATGACGACGACGGCGGCGTAGGTGCCGTCCTCGAGGCCCTGTTCGGCGTCGTCCTGGGAGGTCAGCTGCCAGTCGAAGCCGGTGGTCTCCGGGGTCTGCTGGTCCTCGACGGTCTCGGGGTGGGTGAGGCCGCCGGCGAGCATCCGTCCCAGCGGCACCTGCTGGGTCTCGCCGTTCTCGTCCTGGATCTCGGCGCCCTCGTCGAGGTTGACGACGGCGGCGGGCACGGTCTCGAGCGCCTCGACGCGCCCGCTGAGCGCCCACAGGCCCAGACCGGCCACGAGCAGGGGCAGCACGAGCACGACGATCAGGGTGCGGGGGTGGGCCAGGCGGGTCATACGAGTGCTCCTTCAGGAACGGAGACGGCGGAGCCTTCGGCAACGGCGGTGCTGGAGCGCTGGATGGTGAGGGCGAGCAGGCGGCGCGGATCGCGCAGGGTGCGCGCGAGATGGTGCTCGGCCTCGACGGGGTCGGGGGAGCGGGAGCCGGTGACGATCGTGGCCCCGTGGGCCAGGAGCTCGTCGAGGCGTTCGACCAGCGTGTCGTCGGCGGTGGTGGCGGAGTGGGCCAGGTCCTCGAGCCGTTCGATGACGATCAGGGCGCGGCCGGCCCCGCGGCCGTCGACCTCCCGCAGCCGTGCGGCGACGTCCGCCCCGGAGGGGACCCAGTGGACGCGGGACTGGATGGCGGCGAGGTCGTCGGGCGCGAGGCGGTCGTGGACGGCGAGGATCCCGGAGGAGGGCTCGAGCCGGCCGGCGACCAGCGAGAGGAACGAGGCGCGGGCGGCGTCGTCGGCCGAGCGCACCACGAGCAGCGTGCCGGGGGCGACCTGACCGGTCAGCGGGCCGATCGTGCCCTCGGCGCCGAGCAGGGGCGCGACGGTGCGCTCGAGACGCAGGGCGTGGACTCCGTGCTGCTCGGTCCAGCGGCGGTGCTCGAGGACGGCCTTGAGGCCCTCGCCCTCAGCGTCGACCATGGGCAGTGCCCGGTCCAGCCAGCGGGGCAGCCACCAGGCGTGGCGGCCCAGCAGGGCGAGCACGGCGGGGACCAGGGTCATGCGGACCACGAAGGCGTCCACCAGCACGCCGGCGGCCAGTCCCACCGCGATGGGCTGGAGCATGAACTCGCCGGAGGTGACGAACCCGGCGAACACCGAGACCATGATCAGCGCCGCGGCGATCACCACGGGGGCGCTGGCGGTGAAGCCCCGCTCGATCGCCGCCTTGGCGTCGCCGGTGTGGACGAACTCCTCGCGCATGCGGGTGACCAGGAACATCTCGTAGTCCATGGCGAGCCCGAAGAGGACACCCATCACCATGATCGGCATGAAGGCGACGACGGGGCCGTTGACCGAGACGTTCAGCGGCCCGTTGAACCAGCCGTACTCGAAGACCATCGCCGTGACCCCGAAGGCGGCGCCGACGGAGAGCAGGTAGCCGACGGATGCCTTGATCGGCACCCATACGGAGCGGAAGACCAGGGCGAGCAGGATCAGGGAGAGGCCGACGACGAAGATTCCGAAGGGCAGCAGCGCTCCGGTGAGCTTCTCGGTGACGTCGATGCCGACGGCGGTGTTGCCGGTGACGGTGACCTCGGAGATCCCCAGGTCCTGCTCCCAGGAGCCGGCGTCGGCGCGGATCTCGTGGACGAGGTCCTTGGTGGACTGGGCGGTGGGACCACCCTCGGGGATGACGACGATGACGGCGAGGTCGGCGCCCTGGTTGGGGGTGGCCAGCTGGATCTCCTGGACCCCGTCGAGGGATGAGATGTCGGCCTCGAGCTCGTCGACGACGCCGAGGGGGTCGGTGGTGTTGATGATGTCCGCGGTCACCAGCAGGGGCCCGTTGTGGCCGGGGCCGAATTCCGAGGCGATCAGGTCGTAGGTCTCGCGGGTCGAGGAACCCTCGGCATCCGTGCCCTGGTCGGGCAGGGCGAGCTGGAGGTCCTTGATCGGGATGGCCAGGGCACCGAGGCCGAGGACGACCACCAGGATCGTCAGGGCCGGCACCTTCGTGGCCAGACGCACCCAGGCGGTGCTGACGCGGCCGGCGGAGTTCGCTCTCGATCCCGCGGCGCCGGTGGCCTGGTCGGGCATCACGCCGCCGTTCTCGGCCATCAGCCGGCGCGCCCGGCGTGGGCGCAGCCGCTCCCCGAGGATGCCCATGATGGCGGGCAGGAGGGTCAGGGCGACCACGACCGACAGGGCGACGGTCGCGGCGGCCGCGACGCCCATGATGGTCAGGAACGGGATGCCGGTGACGAACAGGCCCACCAGGGCGATGATCACGGTCAGGCCCGCGAAGATGACCGCGCTGCCGGAGGTGGCCAGCGATTCGCCGATGGATTCGCGCACGTCCTCGCCTCGGCCCAGCTGGTCGCGGTGGCGGGAGAGGATGAACAGCGCGTAGTCGATGCCCACGGCCAGGCCCAGCATGGCGCCCAGGGACGTGGTCACCGAGGGCATGTCGATCCCGGCCGAGAGCGCCATGACGCCGGCCATGGAGGTGCCCACGCCCATGATCGCGGTGAGGATCGGGATCACGGCGGGCACGAGCGCGCGGAAGACGATCGCGAGGATGATCAGGGCGGCGATGATGCCGATGACCTCGCCGATGCTGAAGGAGACGCCGGTCTCCTGGAGGACCTGTCCGCCCAGACTGACCTCGAGCGGGCCGGCGTCGGCCTCGGCGGCGATGTCCTCGATCTGCTCGACGGACTCCTCGGGGAACTCGCCGATCTGTCCGTCCATCTGGAACTGGGCGAGGATCGCGGTGTCATCGTCGGAGCGGGTGCCGGGGGAGACGTCGTCGAAGGGGGAGGGGGAGGAGGCGACGCCCTCGACCTCCCCGATCTCGGCCATGAGGTCCTCGATCTGGTCCTGGTGCTCATCGACCGTGCCGCCGTCGTCGGCCTGCAGCACCAGGGTGCCGGAGGCGCCGCCCATCTCGGGGAAGCGGTTGGCGAGATTGTCGATGCCGCTCTGGGCCTCGGTGCCGGGGATCTCGAACTCGTTGGAGAAGGTCCCGCCGAGCCCGACGGCGAGCCCGCCGACGCCGACGAGCAGGACGGTCCAGAGTGCGACGATCCTCCATCGCAGGGTGGCCATGGTTCGGCCGAGGCGGTACAGGAACGAGGACACGAGACCTCCGAAGGGGCGCAGCGGTGAAGCGGAGACAGCAGAACAGCGGGCGATGCGGCGCAGAACGCGCTGCAGCCCCGAACGCAGGGAGGCCCCGTCCATCGAGGGGAGAACCGGCCTGTCGGTGCGTGCGGCCCGGTCAGGGCAGCGACGGGGGCCGACGGGACCCGGATCCGCATCCAGAACATTCCTGCATTCGATACAGGAGTGTATCGATGGGATACTCTGGAGTCACGCGAGCCCTCCTCCCCACCGTCGAATGTGAGGCCTTGCACACGATCCCTCCCCGACGTTCCGAGGACCCCATGACCGAACTGTTCGACCCGCTGCCCGAGTCCGCGGACACCCGGCGCAAGGAGAACACCCGCACGAAGCTGGTGCGCGCCTCGCTCGACGTCTTCGTCGAGAAGGGCATCGACGGCGCGACCGTGGACGACCTGGTCCGCGCAGCCGGCTTCACGCGAGGGGCGTTCTACTCCAACTTCTCCACCAAGGAGGAGGTCTTCGCCGCGCTGTTCGCCTCGGTCACCGAAGAGATGCTGGCCATCGCGAACTCGGCGGTCGCCAATGCCCTGGTCTCGACCCGCACCGACCCCGCGGAGCCCCAGAGCATCTCCGAGATCGACGACGCGGAGGTGATGATCGCGGTCTTCGAGGGGATCCGGCCCTTCGGGCGCCAGTGGTACCTGCTGTACTCCGATGCCATCGCGCGATCGCTGCGGGATACGACCATGCGGGCCGAGCTCGCCGTCCAGCGCGAGCGGCTGCGGGACGAGATCGGCAAGCTGCTGACCACGCGCATCGAGGAGGCGGGGGACCGCCCGCTGCTGCCGCCGGAGGATCTCGCCCAGCTGCTGGTGGGCGTGTTCGTCGATCTCATGGTGCGCGAACAGATGGACGGGCGGGACATCACCTCGCTCGCCGCGACCACCATCCTGGGGACCCTGCGCGCCTTCGTCGAACCCCGCACGACGGGGGAGAGCGACACAGAGTCGGGATCGCGGTGACCACACACCGTCCGGCGTGTCCGTTTCGCCACGACACGCCGTAGTTGCGCAGGTCGCCGCGCCGGTTGCGCGCTTGCATACGGTGGAGCCGGTGTGGCATCCGTCGCACTGCGCTTCCCCGCTTCCCCAGGAGACTGACATGCCTCCCTACCGTCCCCGCCATCTCGCGCCTCCCGCGAGCCCACCGGCCACCGCCTCCTCCCGCCGTTCCGTCCTGCGCGGTGGCGTGCTGGGTGCTGCCGCCCTCAGCGCCGGCACCGCCGCTGTGCTCGCACCCGCTGCCAACGCCGCCGGTATCTACGGTCAGGACGTCTCCGGCTGGCAGGGTGAGGTCGACTGGGCCGCCCAGGCCGCAGCCGGCTCCCGCTTCGCCTACGTCAAAGCCACCGAGGGCCGCTCGTACCGCAGCCCGGCGTTCAACCACCAGTACCTCGGGGCCGGCAATGCCGGCCTGGTGCGCGGCGGCTACCACTTCGCCCGCCCCGATTCCGGAGGGCCCGAGGAGCAGGTGGACTTCTTCGTCAACAACGGGGGAGGCTGGAGCGACGACGGGCGCACCCTGCCCGGCCTCGTCGACCTCGAGGAGTACACAGGCCTGCCGCGCAACTACGGCTATACCGCGCAGGAGATGCGCGAGTGGATCATGGGCTTCTCCAATCGGTACCTCGAGCACACGGGCCGCCGTCCCGTGCTGTACACCAACCTCAACTGGTGGAACGACGTGGTGGGGGACTGGACTCCCGTGAACTCGCCGCTGTTCCTGGCGGCATATCGCGAGGATCCGCCCACCGTGCTGCCGGGCCGCTGGTGGGCCTGGGAGATGTGGCAGTACTCCTCCTCGGGACCGTTCGCCGGGGACTCCAATCTCTGGCACGGCAGCGAGGAGCAGTTCGAGAGCTTCGTCGGCGATTCCGACTACGACGCGATCGGTATCTGAGAACTCCGACACCGCACCCCGCGTCCCGCTCCGGCCGGGTCGCAGTCACGTGGCTGCGACCCGGCCGGCTGTGTACTCTGCCTCGGTGAACACCACCGACAGCACTCCGCAGACCACCCCGCCCGTCCCGTCTGGAAGCCCGGCCGGCGCCGTCTACGCCGACCGGGGCAGCTCCCACTTCGACATCCTCCTCGCCGCCATGGTCACCGTGGTGATCCTCTCCGGCATCGGCGCCGCCAAGGGGGTCAGCTTCGGCACCATCCCCGGCATCGGCTTCGAGATCATCACCGACGGCGGCTTCTTCCTCTTCCCCCTCGCCTACGTCCTCGGCGACATCGTCACCGAGCTGTACGGCCCCCGCGCAGCCCGCCGCGCGGTCCTCACCTCCTTCTCCGTCAGCATCCTCGCCTCCCTCAGCTACTGGGTGATCATCGCCCTGCCGCCCCTGGGCGACGACTACGGCCAGGCCAAGCAGGAAGCCCTGGAACTGGCCCTGGGCCCCGTCTGGATCGTGGTCCTCGCCGGGCTCGCCGGGTTCCTCGCCGGCCAGTCCCTGAACTCGTTCGTGGTCAGCCGCATGAAGCGGCGCATGGGGGAGCGGGGCCTCATCGGCCGGCTGTTCACCTCGAGCGGCCTGGGAGAGCTGGTCGACACCATCATCTTCTGCACCATCGCCTCGGCAGCGATCGGCATCACCACCGTCGAGCAGTGGGCCGAGTACACGATCCTGGGATTCGTCTACAAGGTCGCCGTCCAGTACCTCATGATCCCGGTGACCTCAGCAGTGATCCGCTGGCTCAAGCGCACCGACCCCACCTACCAGGCGCGACTCGCCGATCTGGAGGGAACCGGCGGCATCGCTCCGGCGACGTCGGCCCCGGCCCGCCCTGCGGTCTGATCCCAGCCAGGACCCCGGGTCGGGACCCGGGCCGAGTGCCGAGATCTCACCCAGGGAAATCCTCTTCCAGCGCTGTACAGCCCGGTCATAGCATGGAGGGCTCGCGCCGCCTCCCCTCCACGGTCTCTCCGTGGCCGCGCGGCTCGACCCCTTCAGCGTGAAAGGACCCCCGTGGCTTCCGCCGCCCCCGACCCCCGGCGCGATGACGACCGTGACGATCATCGCGATGAACCCCTGACCTCCACCGGCTCGATCCCGACGACCACCACCGGCTCGATCCCGACCATCACCGGTGCCATCCCGGTGATGGAGGATCCGGCCGATCACGACATCGCGCATCTGCCCAGCGAAGCGGATCTGAAGCGCACGCGGGACAAGGTCACCGTGATGGTGATCGTCGTGCTGACCACTCTCAGCGCGATCGGCCCGCTGGCCACCGACATGTACATCCCGGCCTTTCCGGAGGTCGCCGACGAACTCGGCACCACGGCCTCGCGGATGCAGCTGACCATCACCGCGTTCTTCCTCGGCACGGCCAGCGGCCAGGTGGTGGCCGGTCCGCTCTCGGACCGTCTGGGCCGGCGTGCTCCGCTGCTGCTGGGCATCGTGCTGTGCCTGCTCGCCTCGCTCGGCTGCGCCTTCGCCTCCAGCGCCGAGATGCTGCTGGTGCTGCGCGTCATCCAGGGCATCGGCGGGGGATTCGGGATGGTGCTGGGTCGCGCCGTGCTGATCGACATGACCGACGGCCCCGAGCTGTTCCGCACCATGAACATCATGCAGGGCGTCGGCGGCATCGCCCCGATCGTCGCGCCGCTGCTGGGCGGCCTCATCCTGATCGTCGGTCAGTGGCGCGAGATCTTCCTGGTGATCGCGGGCATGTCCCTGCTGTCGCTGATCGGTGTGCTGGTGCGGATTCCCGAATCGCTGCCGGTCTCGCGCCGCCATTCCGGGGGATTCCATACGTTCCTGCGAAACTGCCGCACGCTGCTGGGCCGACGGATCTTCGTCGCCTACATGCTGGTCAACGCCTT